>DATASG010000255.1:0-13984 GCA_036269295.1 Vicinamibacterales bacterium
CGCGAAGCTGCTCCACGCCATCGAGACGATGAGCGCGGGGCAGCTCAGAGGTGGGTAGGCGCTATTCGACCACGACCGGGTTTTCGCCGACCGGGATGCGGGCAACCTTGCCGGTCGCGACTTCGATCTGCGCGGTCGTGATCACCTTGTGCGCGCGCTCGACGCGGGGAATGCAGCCGCGCATCAACTGAGCGGCGCGGAGACCCGAAACCACGACGAACTCGAACGGATTCGTACCGTGCGGACGCTGAACCACGAGACCTTCTTCTTTCTTACGGCGATGGGTGAGCGCTCAGTATACCCCGGACTCAGTCCGTGAAGCGGTACTTCAGCAGCACCCAGAGGGCAACCACGCCGTCGCGCCACGTAATCTTCTTGCCTTCCTCGTAGCCGCGGCCGTCGTAGCTGATCGGCACTTCGTAGACCTTGTAGCCGCGTTTGAACACCTTGGCGGTCAGCTCCGGCTCGATCCCGAAACCGTCGGAGTGCAGCTCCATCGACCGCAGCACGTCGATCCGCATCAGCTTGTAGCAGGTCTCCATGTCGGTGAGCATCGTGTTGTAGAGCAGGTTGGTGAGGAACGTGATCAGCAGGTTGCCCAGGTAGTGCGTCAGCAGTAACACGCGATGGGTGCCGAGGAACCGCGACCCGAAGACGACGTCGGCGCGCCCGGACACGATCAGCGGCGTCATCAGGTGGTACTCTTCCGGCGAGTACTCGAGGTCGGCGTCCTGGATGATCATCATGTCGCCGGTGACCGCTGCGAACCCGCTGCGCAGCGCCGCGCCCTTGCCGCCGTTGCGCGGCTGGCGCAGCAGGACGAAGCCGAGCTCTTGCTGCAGCCGATCGAGGATCGCGGGCGTCCCGTCCGTCGAGACATCGTCGACCACGATCAGCTCGATGCGCATCTTGACGGCGAGCACCCGGCGGATGATTTCTTCGACCGTGTCCTGCTCGTTGAAGACTGGCATCACCACCGACAGCAGCGGGTCGGCCGGCATGCGGGTCGCGGCGCGCTGCTCTTTGGTGAACGGTGCGCTCATGCGGCGGCGATCGGGGCGCGTCCAACCGCGAACAGCGACAGTCCGATCGGCGGCGCGATGAGCCGGTCCAGCGGCAGCGCCCACGGCGCCACCAACTGTTCGAACAGCCGGAGCTGGCCCGACGTGTGTTCGATGGTCTTGCTGATGTGGGCGTTGTACATCCAACCGAGCAGGCCGATCGGGTTGGTGTAGCGCAGCGTCTCGAGCTCGAGGCCGGCCGCCGCAAACGCCGCCCGCAGCGAGCGCTTCGAGTAGCGGCGATGATGGCCGAGCGCGGCGTCGAGCGGTCCGTAGGCGGCCGGCACCGCCGGCACGAAGATCAGCACGCGGCCGCCGGTCGGGGCCACCAGGTCGCGGAACACCTTCAGGGCGCGGATGTCGTCCTCGATGTGCTCGAGCACGTTGACGCAGACGATGGTGTCGAAGCGCTGCAACATCAGCTCGTCGTGGTCGCACTCCTCCAGATGGCAGATTCGCAGCGTGATCTTGGGGTTGCCGTCGAGGGCGGCGCGGGCGCGGGACGCGCAGTTCGGGTTGGGCTCGATACAGACCAGGCGATCGGCGATCTCGGCCAGCCGCAGGCTGGTGGTCCCGATCCCGCAACCGACTTCGAGCACGCTCGAGCCGATGCAGGGGCGCAGCAAATCGAAGATGTGGGCCTGGTACCGCTTGGCCTCGCTCATCGTTTCGAGGTCGTCGGCGGCGTACTGCTTCTGGGTCTGGGTGAACCGGTGGTCGACGTTCATCTCTGAATGAGGAAGCGCCAACACGGTACCATATGCTATCGTCCGTCCGCCAGTGTGATGAACCGCGTTCTGATCGTTGTCGCCGTCGCGCTGCTCGGGAGGGCCCCGCAGCAGTCGCTCCCCGACGCCGTCACCGCCGGACAGATCGCGTCGGTCGAGGCGCTGTTGAAGAGCGGCGCCGACGTCAACGCACCGGACGAGAGCGGGCTGACGCCGCTGGCGCTCGCGGCGATGCAGGGCCAGACCGCGATCGCGCGGCTGTTGATTGCGGCCAAGGCCGGGGTCAACGAGGCGTCGAGCGACGGCACCACGCCGCTGATGCGCGCCGCGTCCGCCAATCACGGCGAGACCGCGCGCCTGCTGATCGCGAGCGGCGCCGACGTCAACGCCCGCACCTCCGGAGGCATGACGGCGCTGATGGTCGCCGCGTTTGGCGGCTACATCGAGCCGGTGCGGGCGCTGCTGACCGCCAAGGCCGACGCCAACGCCAAGGACAACCAGGCGCGCACCGCGTTGATGGCCGCAGTCACCAACGGCGACGGCGCCGTCGTCCAGGCGTTGATCGGCGCCGGTGCCGACGTCGCCGCCGCAGATGCAGGCGGCGGGGTGGTGATGACCTACGCGGCGGCCGCCGGTTCCAGCGCCGCGATCGATCTGTTACGGCAGCGCGGCGCCAAGACGGCGCCGCGCGATCTGATGCTGGCCGCCACCGGCTGCTACACCGACGCGGTGCGCGTGCTGCTGGCGTCGGGGCTGCCGGTCAACGCGCCGGTCGACGGCAGCGCGCCGCTGCTGGCGGCGACCGGCGAAAACTGCGTCGAGACCGTGGCGCTGCTGCTCGACAAAGGCGCCGACGTCAACGTCACCAACAGCGACGGCTGGACGCCGCTGATCAAGGCCGCGTCAGCCAACCTGCCCGATGTCGTGCGCGTGCTGCTCACGCACCATCCCAATCTCGACGTTGCCGACCGGCTGGATCGCACGGCGTGGATGTACGCGGCGATGAACGGCCGGGAGGAAATTGCGGCGCTCATGAACGACGCCAAACAGAAACGATAGGACGATGAAACTGGCCCTGTGCGCGACCGTGCTTGCCGGCGCCGCGCTGACGGCGCAGTCCGCGCCGCAGAGAATCGCCGTCACCAGCCCGACCCTGAAGGCAGACGAGCCGATGCCGCGCGACTACACGCCGGACGGCCGCAATCTCTCACCGCCGCTTTCGTGGAGCAACCTGCCGGCGGCGACGCGCGAGATCGCCGTCGTCTGCGAGGATCCCGACGCCGGCAACCCGCCGCCGTTCGTGCATTGGGTGATCTACAAGATCCCGGCGACGGCCACGGGACTACCGGAGGGGATCCCGATCGACCCTGCGGCGGCGATGCCGTCCGAGATCGGCGGCGCGATCCAGGGCGTCTCCGGCTTCCGGCGGCCGATCTACCGCGGCCCGGCGCCGCCGCCGGGCAAGCCGCACCATTATCACTTCGTCGTCTACGCTCTCGACGCGGACCTCGGTCTCAAGCCGGGCCTGTCGCGCGGGGATCTGCTGGCCGCGATTGACGGCCATGTCATCGGCCGGGGCGAGCTCGTCTCGATTTACGAACGGAAGGCTTCATGACATTCATTTCACGTCGCGATCTGCTGAAACGCGCGGCTGTGGCCGGGGCCGCGGCGACAATTCCACCGGGCGTCGCGCGCACGCTTCAGCCGGGCGAGGAGGAGGCGAACCGCGGCGCTTCAGCCGCAGCCGCGGGGCTCCACGAGCACGGCGGTGCTGAGCTGGCCGCGGCGCGCGAGCCGCTCGAGAACCTGACGGCGACTGAAGCCGATCTGCTCGAGGCGATTGTCGCGCGGCTGATTCCGACCGACGCCAACGGTCCGGGTGCCACGGAAGCGCGCGCGGCGCACTACATCGACCGCGCCCTGGGCGGCGCGCTGTCCTCGTCTCGGCAGGCGTACACCTCCGGCCTGGCGGCGCTCGATCGCTACTCGCGATCGTCGCGCGGCAAGGCGTTCACCGAGCTCACCGCCACCGACCAGGACTCGGTACTGATCGACGTCGAGACCGGCGCGGCGACCGGGTTCACCGGCAGCTCCGCCGCCTTCTTCGCGCTGGTGCTGGGCCACACGCATCAGGGCACCTTCGGCGATCCGTACTACGGCGGCAACGCGAACTTCATCGGCTGGGATCTGATCGGCTATCCGGGCATCCGCACGATGGTGACCGCCGCGGATCAGCAGCAGCTGGAGAAGCACGACCTGAAGCCAAATCACAAGTCGGCGTACGACTATCAGAATTTCACGAAGGCGAGGGCAAGAGCTGGCGAGGAAGACCTGTCGCGCCGAGGCTCGGGCGAGAAGGGAGCGTAGGCGGATGGCCACCAGATTGAAGGACACCGACGTCGTCATCATCGGCCTGGGAGCCGCCGGCGGCGTCGCCGCGCTCCCACTGGCGCAGGCCGGTCTCGAGGTCATCGGCCTCGAAGCCGGGTCGTGGCTGACGCGCCGCGACTTCGCGCCCGACGAGCTGCGCAACAACTACCGCGGCTGGCCGCAGGCAGTGCAGAAAGCCAACCAGGAGATCCCGACATCGCGCGCCACCGCCTCGTCTCCGACCGGACCGCGCGGCAACATCCACCCGATGCAGAACGGGGTCGGCGGCACGACGCTGCACTACTGGGCGCAGAGCTGGCGCCTGAACCCGTGGGACTTCAAAGTGGTCAGCGAGACGACGCGCCGCTACGGCGGCTCCCGGATTCCGAAGGGCTCGACGGTCGAGGACTGGCCGTTCGGCTACGAAGAGCTCGAGCCGTACTACGACAAGGTCGAGTACGAGGTCGGGGTCTCCGGGCAGGCGGGCAACATCAACGGGACCATCGACCCGCGCGGCAACAGGTTCGAGGCGCCGCGCAAGCGCGGCTACCCGATGCCGCCGCTGCGCGGCACGGCGTTCATCGAGAAGATGACCGCCGCCGCGAAGAGCATCGGCTGGCACCCGTTCCCGGGCCCGGCCGCGATCAACTCCCGCACCTATCAGAACCGCTCGGGCTGCATGTATCACGGCTTCTGCAACCGTGGCGGCTGCCACGTCGACGCCAAGAACTCGACGGCGGTGACGACCATCCCGCGCGCGCAGGCGACCGGTCACCTGAAGGTCGTCACCCGCGCGCACGTGACGACGGTCGAGGTCGACGCGAGCGGCCGCATGACCGGCGTGAACTACCTCACCGACGGGGTCGAATACTTCCAGCCGGCCAAGGTCGTGCTGCTCGCCAGCTTCACCTACGAAAACACCCGGCTGCTGCTGTTGTCGAAGTCGAAGGCGTTCGCCAACGGCTTGTCGAACAACCACAAGCAGGTCGGGCGCCACTACTTCAGCCATCATCAGGGCGCGCCGGTATCGGCGCTGTTCCCGTTCAACCTGGACAGCTGGTACGGGCTGCCGGCGCAGGGTGTCGCGGTGGACAACTGGGCCGACGACAACTTCGATCACTCGGGGCTCGATTTCATCGGCGGCGCCAACCTGTGGGCGATGTCCGACAAGCGGCCGATCGCAGCGGCGTCCATGAACACCTTCGGCCGCGCTCCTGGATGGGGCTCGCAGTGGAAGGCGTTCATCAAGGAGAACGCCGACCGCTCGCACAGCTCCTACATCCAGAAGACAACGCTGCCTTACGAGGACAACTTTCTCGACCTCGACCCGGTGGTGAAGGACCCGCTCGGCTTCCCGGTCTGCCGGGTCACGGCGGAGTTCAAGGACAACGAGCGCAAGATCGCAGCGTTCTCGCAGGAGAAAATGGAGCAGTGGTACAAGGAGGCAGGCGCGATCGCCGTGCAGCGAGCGCCGGTCGGCGGCGCGATGGGCGTCTCGACGCACGCCTACGGCGGCACGCGCATGGGCGACAACCCGGAGACCAACGTCGTCAACCGCTACGGCTTCTCGCATGAAGTGCCGAATCTCGGCGTGCTCGGCGCGTCGGTGATGGGGACGAGCGGGGCGCGCAACCCAACGCTCACCGCGCAGGCGCTGGCCTGGCGAACCGCCGACCATCTGATCAAGAACTGGAAGACGGTGTCGACCGAGTAAGGGTGTGCTTGACCGAGCCTAGACCTTCGGCTTCGAGCCGCGGCTCTGCTTCAGATAGTGGGGACTGTAGGGCATGCCGTAGGGCGTGGACACCCGCGCGGCGGCCTTGTCGCGCGAGAACTGCGCCGCGGACTCCTTGATCGCCTCCAGTTCCTCGCGGCTGCAGTCACGGAAGCTGATCTCTTCGCGCGGGACGAACACCACCTGTCCGATCGGCATGGTGTGCGAACCCGAAATCCCCTCGCCCGGCTCCAGCACATAGCGGAACTCGGTCTCGTGCGCGTACCAGTCGGTCTCCACGCGCACCACCAGCATCGGCGCCACCGGCCGATCGATCATGTTGAAGATCGGCGTGTAGACCGTGTCCCATCCGGGCGGGGTCTGGAAGTTGGTCGCGCCTCGCAGCGACAGCGCGCCGGGCGGCGTGCCCATGTCCTCGGGGACGATGAAGGTGCGCGCGGCCAGGGTCGCATCGTCGCGGGTCATGCCGGGGTTCGCGCTCATGAACGCGACCTCCTCCTTGATCATCCCGAGGGTGCCGACTGGCAGGACGATGGCCACGGAGAAGATCGCATCCCATTTGCCCTTGGGATTGCTGAGGAAATAGGTGAACCGGTACCTGCCGTCGCCCTGGAACTCGACGTGGTACGACTCGTTCGGTTCGAGCGGCGGGTAGACCAGAAAGCCGAGCGCGCTGCCCGCCTCGAGCACCGGGCAATGGCGCGCATGCTGAGGAAGCAGGGGACGCTGGCCCTCCCGCCGCGGCCGCTGGCCGACGCCGGGACGCCGCGAGTTGGGATAGAGTCGAACTTCCATTGTGGAGGTCAGCGAGCCGGCCACGAGTGGGCCGGCCCGCCGAGGAAACCTAGTTGAAGATGTCGCCGACCGGCTTCTTCTTTTTCTTGGCCGCCTTCTTCTTCGACGCCTTCTTCTTGGTTCCGCCCTTTTTCTTTCCAGCCTTCTTCTTCGCCATCTAGCCTCCTGTTGGTTGACGATTGACGGACCTGAAACGAGCTTTGACGCCGGCGCGCTCGGCGGCGCCGATGGTGGCGATCACGGGCCGCAGCCGCTTCATCGCCTCGTGAGACGGCTGATATTCACCGATCGGGACGGCGAGCGACAAGTACTTCGCGCCTTCGTTGATCATCAGGCCGCGGCTGGCGATCGCCTGCAGGCGCTCGGCGCTCGATGGATCGAGGGCGCTGGCATCGGTGATGGCGTCACAGGTCAGATACAACTCGCGATCGGCTCCGGTCAGCACCGACACGGGCGCCTCGGTTCGCGGCCGCGTGTCGAGCAGAAACAGCCGGTCGTCGAGATCGACCGAGACCAACTCGGAATGCTTCCAGGTGGTGGTCCACGCGTGGACGCTCTTCACGAGCGGGTCGGCGTAGCGCGCGACGTCCTGCGGCACCTTGTAGTCATACGCAAAATAGTAGGCGAGGTTGTAGCGGGCGGCTTCCGGGAGATCGTAGAGGAACTCGTAAAATGGCAGCGGCCGCAGCCTGGTGAAGCCCAGTTGACCGGCCTGGTTGAAATTCGGGCTGAAACGATCCAGCCGGACGACGTTCACACCCGATGGCTTCGGCAGGTGGCATACCCTGGCCGACATCGACGCCATGTTCACGTAGTCCTCGGGCGATTCACCGGGAAATCCCAGCAGGAAATACCAGATCGGCTCAACGCCGATTTCCTTGCACCATTTCAGGAGCTGGATGTTCTGCAGGCCCGAGACGCCCTTCTTCATCAGCTTCAGCACCTTGGAGCTGAAGCTCTCGATGCCCGGCTGAATCGTCAGCACCCCGGAGTCGCGCAGCAGACGCACCTGATCCTTCTTCAAGTTCGACTTGGTTTCGTAAAACAGCGACACGTTCAGCTTGCGCGCGGCGAGATCCGGCAGCAGGGTCTTGAAGTAACTCAAGTCGAGGATGTTGTCCACGACCTGAATGTCGCAGCCGGGGTAGGCGGCGGCCAGATGGGTCAGCTCGGCGAGCGCGCGCGGCGCCGACTTGGATCGAAACGCCATGGTGGCGCCGTTCAGGCCGCAGAAGGTGCAGTGCATCCGCTCGCCCCACCAGCACCCGCGCGAGGTCTCGACGAAGACGCTCGGTTGCCAGGCCCTGCCGAACCGGCTGCGCGCGAACTGGTCGAAGAAGTCGGTGTAGTCGGGATACGGCAGCGCATCGAGATCCGTGACCGCCGGCGCCGTCGGCGCCGGCCTCAGACCCGCGGACGCGGCGACGGAGGCCTGGGTGATGACGCCGGAAATGCCTTCGATCGACTCCCGCGCGACCATGCGGACCGCGAGCTCAGCGAAGACCTGGTCCGCCTCGCCAGAGACGACGGCGTCGACGAAGTCGAATTGACGCACCGTCTCCACGCCCATCGTCGCTTCGCAGTTGGCGCCGCCCATGACGATAAAGGTGTCGGGCCGCCGCGCCTTCAGCCGTTTGGCGAGCGCGAGCGAAGCGAGATGCTGCTGGAAGACGCTGGTGAAGCCGACGACCCGCGGTCGCAGCTCGAGCACACGGTCCGCGCAGCGGTCGACGTAGGCGGCGGCGGCGTCGCGAGCCGCGAACAGGCCGCGGATCTCCCCGGCCGTCGGCGGCCGGGTGTTGTTCCGGCCCAGCCATGACGGCGGCGGCAGCAGGACCTCGGCGATGTAGCGCTCGTCGTGGTCAGCGTCCCAGTCGTAGAGCGCGTGCGAGAAGATCCACTCGCCGACGAATGCGCGGGAGAAGGCGCGGAGCTCGTTCGTGATCTTGCAGTACTGCGATTCCCCGATCAGCTCACCGAAGCCGAGGGTGAAGTACTCGCTGCGGCACGTCAGGCCGCGCGCCGCCACCTGCGGCTGCAGCAGACTGAGTCCGATCGACGGTGACATCAGCGGCCCGAACGGCATCGAGACGAGAAGGACGTCGACCGGTGTGGTCATCGGGTCGGGGAGCCCGCCGCGCTCGGCAGCGCCGCGGCCTCGCGAGTGGCGTCCGCCAGCAGCGGGTGGCGCGGGGTTGCGTTCGGCATTGCGGCGGCGAAGTCGGTGTAGGCCTGGCGCGCCTGGTCCGGGTGTCCGGCGTCACGTTCGGCGCGCGCCAGCTGCAGCCGCGCGATGGTATGAACGAAGCTAGTCGGTTGATTGCCGGGGTGGCCGAGGGCGCTTTGGAAGTGCCGCGCCGCCTGCGCATGATCGCGCGCCGCTTCGCTCGCGAGGCCGCGCAGGTAAGGCAGCCACGGCCCGGCCACGCCTTCGAAGGAGGCGGTACTGTTCAGCTGGGCCAATGCTCCGGCGCCGTCATGGCTGGCAATGGCGATAGCTGCCTGCAGCAGCGGCACCTGCGCGTTGAGGATGTCGGGCGCTGGCGGCTGCATGTCCTGGTAGGCCTTGACGAGTTGCCGGGCCAGCGGTGTCTGGCCGAGGAATGCGGCGGCCAGCGCCGCGGCCCACGTCGTCTCGGCGCCGCGGCTCGCCGTCGTCGCGGCCTGCAGCTCGGTCCGCGCGCGATCGAGGTCTCCGACGAGCGCATCGTTGCCCGCTTCTTCCGCCAGCAGGCTGCCTGCGATATCGGAGATGCGGGTCGCGCGGGCCGCGGCGACCGCCTGTTGGTACAGCATCCGGCTGCCGTCGATGTCGCCGCGCGCGAAAGCGGCGCGCGCCGCCTCGGCGACGACCAGATACCCGTCCGGCCGCGCGGCAGCGGCGCGCAGGTGGGTCTGCATACCGGCGGCGTCCTTGTCGATGAACGCGAGGTCGAACGCCAGTTGGCGCAGGGCCGACGAGTCGAGCCCCTTCGACATCGCTTCGGCGATGATCGCCTTCGCCTCGTCCAGTCGGTCGAGCGCGAGCAGCGCGCGGGTCAGCTGTTGGTAGGCGATAACGGAGTTGGGCGCGAGCCTGACCGCGGCCAGCCCTTCCTGGCGGGCATCCTCGAAGCGATTGAGACGGACAAACGCGGTCGAGAGGTTGTTGTGCGGCGCCCAGTCGTCAGGGTAGGTCGCGATCCACAGCCGGTAGGTGGCGACGACGTCCTCGAGCCGTCCGCTGACGACGATCTGATAGACGGACTTGATGGTCAGGCGCTCCGGTTCGCTGAGGGAGTCAGCGCGGGCGAAAGCGCGCTTCAAGTAGGTCTGGGCCCGTTCGAAGTCGCGGAGGTTGGAGTAAATGGCGCCAAGCCGTGCCGCGGCAAGCGCGAAGTTCGGATCGAGCTCGAGCGCATGCTCGAAGAAGGGGATCGCCTGCACGTCACCGGTGCTGAGGCGGGTTTCGATTCCCACGCTGTACGCCTTCAGCGCCTCGAGCGACGGCGTGGTCGCGTTCTGCGCCGGGACGTTGTATTTCTGAATCGAGCCGATCGACTCGCCGAGCCGCTCGCGGATGCGCGCGGCGCCAGCGCCGACGGTGGCGAGCACCTCGGTTTTCGACGCCGCCTGCGCCTGGTCGCGCGCCAGCGTGTCGCCGGTGCGGCAGGCCTGGGCTTCGAGCGTGATCACATAGGCCGAGCTGAGCGGTGCGATCGAGCCAAGGAGGATCGCCTTGACCCCGAGCCGCTCGCACAGATCGCGCGCGACGGCCGAGGTCAGCGTCTCGTCCGGCGATCGTTCCATCAGCTGCAGCGCCGAGCGGACCTGCGAGGTCGGTACGACTGCCAAGTAGGGCGACTGCTGCAGCTGGATCTCGAGCGCGTCTTTGAGCGCGCCGTCGAAGACGGCTTCGCCGGTGGTGTTGGAAAAGTCCGCCAGCAGCAGCGGCTCGCGCGGCCCCGCAGGGGCGGCGGCGCCGCGATACCAGGAATAGCCACCGTAGCCACCGAGGGCGAGCAGCAGGAACAGGACCACGACGATGACCGCGTCGCGGGTGTTGCCGAGCGCCAGGGCGTTGCCCAGTCCCGTGGAGGAGTCCGGTCCCGGCGTATACGGCGGCGTGCGTCGATAGACGCTGGAATTGAGGCTGAGCGGCGTCGAGCCCGAGGCGTTGAGCGCCGAGGTCGCGGCGTACTCACGCCCCGCCATCGATCCGCTCTGAACCGCGCGCAGCCGCGCCGCGATCTCGGCGGCGGTCGCCGGCCGCCTCTCCCGATCCTTGTCGAGCATCCGCCCGACCAGCTTGCGGAGCTCCCTGGGCACCGCCGACACGTCGGCGGCGCCGAGACCCGACGGCGCCGAGTGCAAGATCGCGTCGACGATCGCCGTCGTCGATCGGCCCTCGAACGCGCGCCGGCCGGTGAGCATCTCGTAGAGTACGAGACAGAGCGAGAAGATGTCAGTCCGTGGATCGAGCGGGTCGCCCAGCGCCTGCTCGGGCGACATGTAGAGCACGGTTCCGACCGCGGTGCCGAAGCTGGTGAGCGGACCGCCAGCCTCGCTGCCGGTCGACGATGCGTCGGCGGCGCCGGCGATCACGGCCGCGAGCCCGAAGTCGAGCAGCTTGGCGTCGCCGCGGGTGGTGACAAACACGTTGGCCGGCTTCAGATCGCGGTGGATGATGCCGGCGCCGTGCGCGGCGTCGAGCGCATCGGCGATCTGGACACCGAGGTTAATGACGGTGTGCAGCGGCAGCGGGCCTGCGGCCATGGTCTCGTAAAGCGTGCTGCCGCGCAGCAGCTCCATGACCAGGTACGGACGGCCGTCCGCTTCAGGCGCCTGGCCGACGTCGTAGATGGTGCAGATGTGCGGATGGTTCAACGCCGACGCCGCGCGCGCTTCGCGCTCGAAGCGGAGTAGATGCTCTACTGAGGTGGCCAAAGCCGGGGACAACAGCTTCAGCGCGACGTCGCGCCGCAGCTTCAAGTCGTGCGCCTGGTAGACCTCGCCCATGCTGCCCGCGCCGAGCGGGGTGACGATCTCGAAGCGGCCAACGATTTGGATGCCCGGAGATAGCGGCACGGCCCGGCCTTACGAGACTCGCCGCATGGTCCAGAAGTCCCATGTCAAGCTCGGCGAGGTGAAGAAGGCATACGGCAGGTAGCCGTGGCCGCCATCGCCCCACGCGGCTCCCCAGGAGTTGCGGAACGTGATCAGGCGCCTGGCGTGATCGTAGCCGACGGCGAGGACGGCGTGGCCGCCGCGCAGCTCGGAACAGGCACCGATCCTGGACATGGTCCGGAATCCATCGCGCAGCGGCACGGCGCAGTTGGTGCCGACCACGCCGGCCAGCACTCGTTCGTTGTAGTAGATGAACAACCTCGACGGCGACGCCACGTGCGAACGCCCCTCCTTGAGCTCGTTGTACCGCAGCGCGGCGGCGATCGCATTCGCCGAACAGCTGTTCAAGTGAAGCTGGTCGTAGACCGGCGGACAATGGCGACGGAGGTCGGCGACCGCGGAGAGTCGACGCACGATCGAAGAGCGCGGCCGGTAGTTCCAGTCCAGCGAGCTGACGCTGTCCCGACCGGTGCCGAAATGCCGTTTCACTTAGAACGCGGGAATTCTACATTACTTTCGGCGCTTTGATCCCGGCGTACCGTTAGTCGATCAGCTCGATCGAGGTGATCACCCGGTCGAAGATGCGGCCGTACGCGGAAAAGTCCGCGCGCGGCGCCACCGCCACGGCGTAGAAGAGCGCGCCGTCGCGCAGCTGCGAGGTGAAGATGACGATGTTTTCCGGCTGGCCGGCCGACGACGTATTCGACAGCACCGCCCGCAGGGCTTGACGGCCGCCGATGTTGACGCGGTCGTAGCCCGAGGGGCGGCTCAATCCCGGGTTTGACTGGGCCAACGACGCGAGCAGCTCGTCCGTCGCGGTCCGGAGGTCGTGTGTTTCGCTGCGCGCGGAACCGACCTCCACGCCGTGAGTGAACACGCTGCGGCCGTTCGCCGTGCCGTACGCCCCCTCTGGCGCGAAGGTCACGGCATTGGTGCCTGGCAGCTCACGCCAGTTCGACGGCACACTAATCCGGTATGCGTTGCCCTCCGTGTAGGTCTGGTAACTGGACGAAGGCGGTTCCACGCGTCCGCTCGGGAGTCCCGTCCCGCCCGAGCCCTCGCTGCCCGTACGCCCAGCGGTCCTGGTCGCCCTTTGTGTGGCCGGCGCCGGCGGCAGCTGCTTCAGGTGCGACTGCACCTGATCGAACTCCCGTGTTGCGCGGATCGGGTTCGCGACCGGCAGGGACAGCGCCTCGCGCGCGATGTAGGCGGAGCGGTCGCCTGGATCGGGATGGTCGCTGAGCCACTGCGGTCCGTTCGATCCTCCTTGTTTCTGGATTGTCTTGAAGATGTTCGCCATGTCGTTCGGGTCGTAGCCGGCTCGCGCCATGATCTGGGCGCCCTCGATGTCGGCGTCTCGCTCGTATTCGCGGCTGAAGCGGAGGAACGCGGTGCCGAGGCCGAACTGCGTGCCCTGCGAAATCACCTGCCCCAGGCCGCCGCCGACGATGGCGCCGAGCACCGAGCCCGCGATCTGGCCGACGCCGTACCTGCTCGCCTTGCTCGCCTGCGCGGTGCCGTGGCGCAGCAGCACGTGACTGAGCTCGTGGGCCATGACGCCGGCCACTTCGCCGTCGGTGCGCGCCGCCTCGACCATCCCGCGGTTGACGAACATCGGCCCGCCCGGCAGCGCGAAGGCATTGATCTCCTTCACGTTCACGACCTCGAAAGTGTATTGAAACAGCGGCTGATCGAGGTTCTGTGGGATGGCGCCGACCAGACGCCGGCCGATGTCCTGTACGAACGACGTTACGTTGTCGTCGTGCATCAACGGCATCGTCTTGCGGGCGTTGGCGGCGGCCTTCTGTCCCATCTCGACGTCCTGCGCCGGCGTGTAGTTGTTGGGCGGCGCGGTGACCCGCGTCTGGGCCTGTGCCAGCGCGGGGGCAAGCGCCAGGGCTATCGCCAGGATCGTGGCGTGTATGCTCGTATCGCGGGTTGGATTCAACACAAAGGCCACAAAGGACACAAAGAAGGAATCATATTCGAAGGGAATGGCCCGGTCGCACCCTTTGACCGGGCCCCGCGATCGCGAAAGTTTTTCTCAGCTGAGCTGCTTCGCGCCGCGGATTCGTTAGACTACCAGCAGGAGACGACGATGCCCGACAAGACGACGCGTAAGCAACTGATTGACAACCTCAACGAAGATCTGTCGCGGGAATACCAGGCCATCATCGCGTACGTCGTGT
>DATASG010000256.1:0-12377 GCA_036269295.1 Vicinamibacterales bacterium
CGACCAGCTCGCAATGCGCGGGCAGGTTGCCGGGCGCGAGTGGCTCCTTGTGCTCCTGCGCGTAGCGGCTGAGCACCTGCGGCGACGGCCATTTCATGTTGGTGATCACGACATCGACCTTGCGCCCAGACGCTTCCTCAATCCGCGCCACCGCGTCGGCCGCGGTGAAGCCGAGCATGCCGCGTCCTTCGGTCAGCAGGTTGGCGATGAGGATGATCGGCCCTTTCATCTCCGCCAGCGCTTCGGCCACGCCGCCGACCAGGAAGATGGGCATCAGGCTGGTGTAGAAGCTGCCGGGGCCGATGATCACCGCGTCGAACTCGGCGATCGCTTTCGCTACCGCGGGGTGAATCGAGACCGGCGGCTCGAGCCAGATGCGCCGCACGAACTGTCCCGACGTCTGCCCCGCGTCGACCTCGACCTCGCCCCGAGTCGTCAACCCGTCGCCGTATTCGGCGCACACCGACGCCGACTGCACGCTCACCGGCCACACCCGGCCGCGGCAGCCGAGCAGCGCCCGCAGTCCGTCGATGGCGGAGAGGAAGTCGCCGCTGTAGCTTTGCATCATCGACAACAGGAGGTTGCCGCCGGTGTGGCCGCCGAGCTTGGCGTGCTCGAGCGTCGGCAGCCGCGCCAGCAGCACCCGTCGCGCTTCGCGGGCGTTGCGCGCGAGCGCCAGCGCGCATTTGAGAATGTCGCCGGGAGGCAAGACACCCAGTTCGTCCCGCAGCTGGCCGGAGCTGCCACCGCTGTCGAACATCGTCACGACCGCGTTGAGATGCAGCCATGGATTGTGTTTCAGTCCGCCGAGCAGGCTGGGCAATCCGGTGCCCCCGCCGAAGCAGCCGACGTTCAGCTGGCGCAAACGCATCGCCGGCATTGTACAAGCTGTCAGCCATCAGCCGTCAGCTCGCAGCCGTCAGCTCGCAGCCTCGAGGCTATGAGCCGAAAACGAGAGCTGAGAGCTCATGAAACAAAGCGCTGGCGGCCGACGTCGTACAATGCGAGACATGGTCATCTCCGACGCGGTGCAGACGCTGGAGCGAGAGCTGCGCGAGATCTTTGGCAGCCGGCTGCAGTCGCTTGTCGTGTACGGTCAACGCGTTCAGCCCGCGCATCACGCACGCGCCGGTCACGGCCACGCTGCGCCGCCGACGCACACGCTCGCGATCGTGGGTTCGATCACGCCTGAGGATCTGCGCGCCTGCGCGCTCCACGTCGAGGCGTGGCACGGCGCCGGCCTGGCCACGCCGCTGCTGATCGCCGACCACGAGTTCGAGCAGTCACTGGATGCGTTTCCGATCGAGTTCGGCGCCATCCTTGCCGACCACGCCATCGTCGCCGGCGCGAACCCATTCGCGTCGCTCGCCGTCGATCCGGCCGACCTGCGTCGTGCCTGTGAGGTGCAGGCGCGCAGCCACTTGCTCCACCTGCGAGAGGGCTTCCTCGAAACCCGCGGCCGCGCCGATGCACTCTCCGTGCTGGTGCTCCAGTCGGCCGCAGCCTTCGCCTCGCTGGTCACGAGCATCGCCCGCCTCGAAGGACACTCGACCGACGACCCCGCATCGGCGGCGCGCCATGTCGAGCGCCTTCTCGGAACCTCCGGCAGTGCGGTCGCTGAAGTGACCGGGCTCGTCGGCGCACCCGATCTCTCGTCGGCGGATGCCGAGCGGCTCTTCGCGCCCTACCTCGAGGCTGTGACGCGCATCGTGCGATACGTCGACGGATGGAATAGTGGCAGCTAGGCGAAAGGCGTTCGTCACTGGCTTGACGCTGGCGCTGGCGCTTGTTTGCGCTCGGGCGGCCAGTCCTCAGTCCCAGCCCTCCCGCGCGCAGCCCGAACTGACGCAGCCGGTGAACGATTTCGCAAAAGTCGTCGACGCCGACAGCGCCGGCGCGATGGATCGGATGATCCGGACGCTCCAGACCGCGACCGGCGACATCGTCGTCGTCGCCACGGTGCCGACGATCGAGCCCTACGGTGACATCAGGGAATACGCCGTGAAGTTGTTTGCCAACAACGGCAAGGGCATCGGCCAGAAGGGCAAGAACAACGGGCTGCTGATTCTGCTCGCGTTGAAGGAACGCCGGGTGTGGGTTGAGGTCGGCTACGACCTCGAGCAGTGGGTCACCGACGGCTTCGCCGGTGAAACCAGCCGCGACGTGATGACCCCATTCTTCCGCAACGGCCAGTACGGCCAGGGACTGCGAGCCGGCACCGAGCGCATCATCGGGCGTGTCGCACAGGGGCGCGGCGTCACGCTGGAGGGCGTCCGCGTGCCGAGGCAGGCCGTACGGCCGCGCGGCAGCGCCATCCCCGGATGGCTCCCGATCGTCATCTTCATCGTCATATTGATCGTGAGCCGGCTGGGCGGCGGCGGGCGGAGCGGTCGCTTCTGGGGCGGCGGCGGTTGGTCGAGCGGTGTGGGCCCATTCGGCGGCGGGTTCGGCGGCGGCTTCGGGGGCGGAGGCGGGGGGGGCGGCTTTGGCGGTGGATTCGGCGGTTTCGGGGGCGGCAGCAGCGGCGGCGGCGGCGGCGGCTCCAGTTGGTAGAATGCTTATATGAAGATGACGCGAAGAACGTTGATGCAAATGGTCGTGCTCGCAGCGGCGGCGCTGCCGCTGACCGGCTGCTCGTACAACACGTTCGTCTCCCAGGAACAGCAGATCAAGGCTCAGTGGGCGCAGGTCGAGAACCAGCTCCAACGGCGCAATGATCTGATTCCGAATCTCGTCGAGACGACCAAAGGCTTCGCGCAGCACGAGGAGGCGGTCTACAAGGACATCGCCGACGCGCGCGGGAGACTGCTCGCGGCCAAGTCCCCCGAGGAAACGATCGCGGCAGCCAACCAGCAGACGTCCGCCCTCGGACGGCTGCTCGCCGTCGTCGAAAATTATCCCCAGCTGAAGTCGAACGAGCAGTTCAACCGCCTCATGGACGAGCTCGCCGGCACCGAGAACCGCATCGCGGTCGAGCGCATGCGCTATAACGAGGCGGTGCAGGCCTACAACACATCGCGCGGTCAGTTTCCCTCGAACCTGACGGCGAAGATGTTCGGCTTCAAGGAATACCCGTTCTTCCAGGCGCCGCCCGAAGCCAAGGTCGTCCCCAAAGTAAACTTCACCAAACAGTAGGGCCGTGCCACGAGAGGTTCTGTTGCCATGGGAGCGGCTGCTGTGGAGCAGCCGACCGTGGCGCCTCTCGCGCCGCCTTTCGGGCGAGCGCTACCTGCTGACCGACTTTCGACTCCTGCGCATCACCCGTCGTTCCTCGTCCGAGCTCGCGCTCGACGATGTCGGCGACATCCTCCGAAAAGAGACGGCGCTCGATCGCGTGCTCGGCACGTCGACGATCTCGCTGCACCCGATCGCCGGCGGCGCGCCGCTGACGCTGACGTCGGTCCGCCGGGGGGCGCAGCTCGCGGCGCTGCTGGAGCTGCTCGCCGGCGATCCGCGCGCGCCGCGCGAGGCCGACGCCGTCCGATCCGCGTTGGCGTGGGAGCCGCCCCCGCCGGCGCTGGACTTGCGGGCGGCGCTCGGCGGCTTCGTCGGCGTCCTGATCGCCATCGCCGCGGTCGCGTTCGGCCTTCACGGCACGACTGTCGCTGTCACCTACGCGGCCGACGATGCGCTGGCGCCCAACGGCGAAAAGCGCAGCCAAGAAGACATCATCCGGTTCATGGAGACCGACGTGATGCCGTGGGCACGGGTCGCGCTCGGCCGCTTGAAGGGCGGCGCCGATCGAATCACCTGCGAGACCTGCCACGGCGCGCGCGCCGCGGCGCGCGGTTGGAGAATGCCGGCGGTCGCTGCGCTGCCGCAGCCCGATGTGCGGGAGCGCGGGCTGGAGACCCAGACCAACATCGACGCACAAATCCGTAACGCGATCTACGGCTACCTGGCCGAGTCCGACAACCAGGCCAAGGCCGGCTATATGCGAGAGGTCATCGTGCCGGGAATGTCGCGCATTTTGCGGCGCCCGTCGTACGATTTCACGCAATCCTATGAATACAATCGCTCGCGGCGCGCGCTGGGCTGCTATCATTGCCATCAGGTCCAGTGACGCGCGATCCTGAGCGATCCGCCCTCGTCCCCGTTCCGGTCCCGGCGCGCCGGCTGTTGAGCTCGTGGAGCGCCCACGACTGGCGCGACGGAATCCGCGTCGACGAGCTGTCGGCGCTGGAGCGGCTGATCGTCAAGACGGCCAACAGCACCTACGAAATCGTCCTGGTCGATCCCGAGCACGCCGGCGTGCTGATACGCGGCGGCGCCTTCTTCCCCGTGTATACGCCGGCGCGTCTCGCCGGCAGCTCGCTCGGCGGCAGCTTCCTGAAGCTGCGGAGCGTGCACGTCGGCTTCCGCCTGGAGCTCGGCACCGAGCGCGGCTTCATCCTTACGAGCCCTGTTCGCGACGTCACCGTCGCGCCGCTGGCCGCCGACTCGAACGACATCATGTAGATGTCGCGCGGCAGCGGTCTCCGCCAACTCGCCGTCCTGCTGGCGCTGGTTCTGGTCTGTGCGGCGCCCGCGCCCCGCGGCGGCGCCGGTGAACCGCCGATCCTCATCCTCGTCTCGTTCGACGGCTGGCGCTGGGACTACGTCGATCGCCAGCCCGCACCGAACTTGAGGGCCCTCGCGGCGCGCGGTGTTCGCGCGACCGCGATGATCCCGTCCTTCCCGGTGCTCACCTTCCCCAACCACTACACCATCGCCACAGGGTTGTACCCGGAGCACCACGGCATCGTCGGCAACAACATGCGCGCCGCGTCGATGCCCGATCGATTCACGATGTCGTCGGCAACAGCCAGGGATGGTCGCTGGTGGGGCGGCGAGCCGGTGTGGGTCAGCGCCATCCGCCAGGGTCTGCGCGCGGCGACGCTGTTCTGGCCGGGGACTGAGGCGACGATCGACGGCGTCCGGCCAACCTACTGGAAGCCGTTCGACAAGAACCTCGGCACGCTCGAACGGGTCGATCAGGTGTTGGCGTGGCTGGCGCTGCCCGCCGCTGAACAGCCGTCGTTCGTCAGTCTGTACTTCGAGGAGGTCGACACCGCGGGACACGACTTCGGCCCAGACTCGGCCGAACTCGCGGCCGCGGCGGCGCATCTCGATCGCGCGCTGGGCGCGCTCGTCGCGGGTGTCCACCGTCTCGGCCTCGACGATCGCACGACGCTGGTGGTCGTCTCCGATCACGGCATGACCCCGACGTCGTACGACCGGGTGATCTATCTCGACGCGCTGATCGACATGAGCACGGTCGACGTCCTCGAGTACGGCAGCACCTTGCAGCTGAACCCGCTCGACGGCGACGTCGACGGGCTGTATCGCCGGCTGCACGGAAAGCATCCTCAGCTGGCGATCTACAAGCGCCAGGACGTGCCGACGCGGCTGCACTTCAGCGACAACGGGCGGATTCCGGCGATCGTCGGCATCCCTGCTGACGGCTGGAGCGCGACCACGGGCCAACGGCTCGTGACGGAAGAACTACACGTCGGCGCCCACGGTTACGAGCCCACGACCGCGGACATGGGCGCGCTGTTCGCCGCCGCCGGCCCGTCGCTCCGGGCCGGCCTGGTCGTGAAGCCGTTCGAGAACGTGCACGTCTACGATCTGCTCTGCCGAATCTTGAGGATCACCCCGGCGCACAACGACGGCCGGCCCGCGGTCACGCGCGGGTTCATGCGCTAGCCCACCATCGGCCCGGGCACCGCTGGCCGCGTTACTTCGATCGGAGCGTCAGCGTGGCCTCGGCGTGCGCCTGCACTGCGCGTTCGGTGAATGCCAGCGTGAATGTCTTCCCCTCCGACCAGAGCGCCGCGAGATCGGCGTAGTGCCGGCTCTCCGGTGAGCCCGACTGCCCGGGTGCGTTGATCGCGGTCGAGCGGTCCCAGTCCGCGGCGTCGAACGCGATCGCATAAGGATCGCGGGCGTCGCCGCCCGGCGCCTGCGCAAGGACGTTGAACCGGCGGCGCGCCGCACCGGTCACCGCGAGCGGGTGGGCGAACAGGACCGGTTCCGACGCCGGCAGCGTGCGCTCGCGCAGGGCCTCGGCCAGCGCTTCGACCAGCGCCGCGCGCTGCGCTTTCGGCGCATCCGGCCTCGAGGACGCCACCGCAAGGGTCTGGAGGAGGGCGTCGGCACGATCGGGGTGGGCGCGGAGCGATTCGAGCAGAACCTGAACCGCCTTCCCCCGGGCGGAAGTCGCGGTCGGCGGCGCGCCGGCGGTCCTCCAGTCCTTCCACTCGTTCGCTCCGGTCCAACCGGCCACCGGCAGCGTCCCGCTCCAACCGCGCCGCGCAGGAATGAAAAACACCGTCGACGAGGTCGTGCCTCGGCCCTCGACGAACGAAAGCGCTCGGGCCGGCATTTTCCACTGCGTCCAGGCGTCCCTGAAACCTGCAGACCCGGCAGCCGCAGCGCGGTCCACGAATGGGGCGGCCAGTTCCGCCGCGGCGCCGGGCTCGCTGCCGGCCCAGCGAAGCGCGAATGCCAGATGACGCTCGACATCGGACGCCACGATGACGCCGTGGCGCGTGGTTTCCGTGGTGAAGTCGACCGGCGTCTTGCGCCCGCGCACGCCGATGAAATCGGTGCGGACGTCGATGGCCACCCAGCGGCCGTTGTCTTCGACCTGCCGCGGGTTCGCCGGGTTCAACTTCTCGACGTAGATGTCCTGCGAATCGACCGCGAGCGGCGCCGTTCTCCAGCCGACGCGCCCGTTGTGCCCTTCGGCGATGCCTGGCCGCCACGGCGCGGTCGCGCCAATCACGTTCCATCCCGGCGCATTCAGATGCACGATGTATCGCGGCGAAGGATTGGTCAGCGTCCGTGTCGGGTCGAGCCCCGGCTGGATCCCGGCCGAAGCGCCTGGCGCGGAAGCTGAAAGCCGGACCGTGCCTTCGATGACCGGCGCCGCCAATCCCAGGAAGAACGGTGGCGTGCCGACGCGACGGATCATCTCGGCGGCCAGCGCAGGCACGATCGCCGGATCGACGCCGGGCGCTGGATCGAGGGGACGATCTTCCGCCAGCAGCAGGCGGGCGCGCGCCAGACCGACCGTCGCGATCAGCCTCGACCGAAAGACTTCGTCGAGGGCATCGCCGCTGGCGATGAACGCGTCGGTCCGGTCGAGGAGGTCGGCGGCCGACCACAACTCGGGCTTCCAGCCGGCGAGTGCGAATTCCTCCGGAGGCCGCTCACGGGCGAGGGCGACCCACGCATTCACTCCGCGCACGAACGCCTCTGCGATCGCCTTCGCGTCCGGTCCGTAGCTCGCCCACTCCGCCGCCGGATCGCCGCGGTACTGGATGCGGCGCGTCATCGCGTCGCGCTCGATGAAGTTCGGACCCAGCACCTCCGACAGCCGCCCTTGCGCCGATCGGCGCCACAGATCCATCTGGAACAACCGATCCTGCGCCTGCACGAACCCCTGCGTGAAAAACAGGTCGCCGTCGTTCTGCGCGTAGATGTGCGGGACGCCCCAGGTGTCGCGGACGACGCGGACCGGCGCGGTCAACCCGGCGACGCCAAGATCGCCGGAGACTTGCGGCACGAGAGGCGGTGGCGGTGGAGCAGATGCTCGGCGGCATGCGGTGCCGACACAGAGCACGCAGAGAACAGCGAGTAAGAATAGCCACGGAGACGCTGAGACACCGAGAACCGAGACCCAGAGAGAAGAGCATTTCTTCTCCGCGTCTCTGTGTCTCTGTGGCTGATCCTGTCTCGGTGTCCTCACTCCCATCCGTGTCTTGAGTACACTCCCCTGATGGCAATCAAGGACGCGTTGCTCGCGGATTACGACCATGAGATGGGCACGACGCGCCGCCTGCTCGAGCGGCTGCCCGACGACAAGCTGGCCTGGAAGCCGCACCACAAGTCGATGTCGCTCGGCGGTCTGGCAACGCATTTGAGCCGCATACCGCAGTGGGCCGGCACCATCCTCAACGATCCGTTCTTCGACCTTGCTGAGGCGCCGCCGCCGGGCGAGGACCAGACCTCCCGCGCCGCCATTCTGGCGGCGTTCGACGAAACCCGCGCCCGCACGCGGGCGTGGATGGACAAGACCGACGGCGAGTACAACTCGTTGTGGACGCTCAAGCGCGGCGGCCAGCAGATGTTTGCCGTACCGAGAGTCGCCGCGTTCCGCAGTTTGGTGCTGCACCACATCATCCACCATCGGGGACAGCTGAGCGTCTACCTCCGGCTGAACGACGTGGCCATTCCAGCGATCTATGGGCCATCGGCGGACGAAGGCTCGTGATCGGGTGTGCAGGTTTGAGGGAAGTACGGGGAAAGTTAGAACTCAGAACTCAGAACTTCTTCGCTCCAAGTTCCAAGTTCTGAGTTCTGAGTTCTAAGTTCTATTGCTGAGGCGTCGCCGTCACCGCCGCCGGCGGCAGCACCGTCGAGAAGAAGCCGATCATCATCTCTTCCCACGTCTGGTCGCCCCACCGCACATCCTTGGTCGGATCCGGGTTGAACTTGTTGGCGGTCGAGTTGTCGTAGTGAGCGATGACTTCGAGCTTGGTGCCTTTCGGCAGCAGCTTCGGCTTCGCCAGCTCGTAGGTGAGCTGCCAGTTGAAGTCGTACCTTGGCACCGCCAGCAGCGTCTCGTCGGTGCCGTCCGCGTAGTGCGCGATATAGGTCATGTCCTTGCCGCGGACGTGCATGTGCGGCGTGAACGCGGTAATCAGCGTGTCGCGCGTGATCGGCGTCGTGGCCCGCACTTCGGCGTTGCCGTCGCCCGCCGGAATCACGAAGCGCGGGTTGATCGCCATACCGCCGGCCGCGATCTTGGTCGGCGGCTGCTTGGCGTAGATGACGCCGACCGTGGTGCGGTCCTTCGCCTCGGTGCCGTTGGTCGTGTAGTGGATCTGCATCACGATGTCGGAGTTGCCGCGCAACAGGCGGGCGATGCCCGGCTCGAACACGAGACCCGGCTTGTTCGGCGTGACGCCGCCGATGTTGGTCGGGCCGAGCTCGCCGCCCGGCTTGGGCGTGCTGCCGGCCGGCTGCGTGAACGCGATTACGTGATGTACCTGGGCGCGCGCGCCGGGATGGATCTCAATCGCCTGAATCCACTTGTCCTCGGTCAGCCCGGTCGGCGCCTTGAAGTACTTGTACGGCACCGCGCCGCTCGCGGGAATCGTGAACTCCTCGTCCATCGTGAAGATCGCGTCCGGTTTGCCGATCGTCCAGCCGTCGGCGAAGGTCGGCGTCGGCGGCAGGTCCTGGTCGTCGCCCTTCGGCGCGCCGGCGTCGACCCATGCGGCGATGGTGTCGATCTCTTCCTTCGTCAGCCGGGGATCGTTCTTGAACATGCCGTGCGGCGTGTCGGCGCCCCACGGCGGCATCGCGCCGGAGACGACCCGCTGCTTGATTGACTTGGCCCACGGACGCGCGGCGTCGAATGTCGTCAGCGACATCGGCGCGAACATCGTCGGTCGATGGCACTCGACGCAGCTCTTGTTGAAGATCGGCGCCACGTCCTTGGCGAACGTCGGCGCTGGCTTGCCGTCCGCCCTGAGCGCCGTCGAGGGGTCAGCGGCGAAGGCGGCGGCCGGTGCGGCAAAAAGGACGGTGAGGATGAGCTTACGCATGGAGTTGATTTTACCCTAGGGGCGAGTGGTCGGGTACTTGATCCCGAGCTGCTCCTGGTAGTTCCTGTACTTGGTCGGATCGTAGTAGTACTTCTTCATTTCAGGCCTGTATTTGGCCATGATCTGCTCGTTCAGCCAGATCGCCGGCTTGTCGCCGGGACGAATCAACGGCGTGTATTTCGTCGTTTTCGTTTGCACATTGCGGAAATAGTCCCACGCCTGCGTGGTGAGCTCCGGCTTCATCAGGAAGTCGATGACCGTCAGCGCCACCACCTTGGCGCCGGCCTGGATGCCCTTGTGCGCGATCGGCCCCGCCATCGAGATGGCGTTGGCCCAGTTGTGGCCCGGGCCCGCCGCCCTGTTCGACGGGTAGCGCAGCGTCACCGTCGGCACGTTCCACGAGATGTCGCCGATGTCATCCGAGCCGCCGCCGCGCTTTTCCTCGTCGGGGATCAACTCGCGGCCTCGCAGCGGCTGCAGCTTCGTCGCCATGCCGACCTCGGGCACCTTCAGCTCGTGCTGCAGCGCTTTCGCCAGCGCCTGATCCGCCTCCGTCCACTGCGGTAGACCGACCTTCTCGATGTTGGCATTCATCGTCTCGGCGATCGTCTTGTTGAAATGGCCCGGCCACGCCGATCCCAGTACCGTGCTCGTGACCTCGGTGTCGGTCATCAACGCCGCGGCCTGCGCCATCTTGTCGCCGATGGCCCACAGCTTCTTGATTTCCTCGTAGCTGGTTTCGCGGAAGTAGTACCAGACCGACGCGTTGGGCGGAACGACGTTGGGCTGGTCGCCGCCGTTGGTGATGACGTAGTGCGAGCGCTGCTGGAGGCGGAGGTGCTCGCGGCGGAAGTTCCAGCCGACGTCCATCAGCTCGACCGCGTCGAGCGCCGAGCGGCCGCGCCACGGCGCCGCCGCCGCGTGCGCGCTCTCGCCCTTGAACTTGTATTCCACCGAGACCAGCCCGTTCTGGTTGCCGTCGCCCCAGCTGACGCCGAGGTTGTCGGCGACGTGCGCGAAGATCGAGATGTCGACGTCCTTGAACATGCCGGCGCGCACGTAGTACGCCTTGGCCCCGACGAGCTCCTCCGCGATGCCGGGCCACAGCATCAGCGTGCCCTGAAGGTGCTGTTGCTCCATCACTTTCTTGACCGCGAGTGCGGCGGCGATCTGCAGCGGCATGCCGGAATTGTGCCCCTCGCCATGGCCCGGGGCCCCATCGATGATCGGGTCATGGTAGGCAACGCCGGGCTTTTGCGACGCCTGCGGGATGCAGTCGACGTCGGAGCCGAGCGCGATCACCGGCTTGCCGGTTCCCCAGCGAGCTGTCCACGCGGTCGGGATGCCGGCCACGCCCCGCTCGATCTTGAAGCCGCTCTGCTCCAGGATGCCGGTCAGGTACTTGGTCGTCTCGTACTCCTGGAAGCCGAGCTCGCCAAAGCTGAACACCTGGTCGTTCATCTTCTGGATGTTCTCGCCCATGGCGTCGACTTCGAGCCCGACGTTCTGCTTGTATCGATCGAGCTGCGGATTCGCGGGCGCGCTGGCGGCCGGCGCCTGCTCCATCGGAGCGGCGCCAAGCGAGACGGTGACGACAAAGGCGGCGGCGGCCGCTGACAGTTTCATGAGGCGCATCAACATGTGTCCAGTCCCTGATTCCTAATTCTTAATTCCTAATTCTTAATTCCTGACTGCAGGCCTTTCCGTCGTCGGATACTTGATCCCGAGCTGCTCGAGGTAGTTCCTGTACTTGGTCGGGTCGTAGTAGTACTTCTTCATCTCCGGCCGGTACTTCTCCATCCGTTCCTTGTTCAGCCAGATGGCGGGTTTGTCGGTTGGACGGATCAACGGCACGTACTTGGTGGTCTTCGTCTGCACGTTGCGGAAGTAGTCCCATGCCTGCGCCGTCAATTCGGGTTTCATCAGGAAATCGATGACCGTCAGCGCCACCACCTTGGCGCCCGCCTGGATGCCTTTGTGCGCGATCGGCGTCGCCATCGAGATGGCGTTGGCCCAGTTGTGGCCGGGACCGGCCGCCATGTTGGCCGGAAACCGCAGCGTCACCGTCGGCACGTTCCACGAAATGTCGCCGATGTCGTCGGAGCCGCCGCCGCGCTTTTCCTCGTCCGGGATCACCTCGCGCCCGCGCAACGGCGGCAGCTTCGTCGCCAGCCCGACCTCCGGGACCTTCAGTTCGTGCTGCAGCGCATGGGCCAGCGCCTGATCGGCCTCGGACCATTGCGGCAGGCCGACCTTCTCGATGTTGGCGTGCATCACTTCGGCGATGGTCTTGTTGAAGTGGCCCGGCCACGCCGAGCCGAGCACGGTGCTGGTGACCTCGGTGTCCGTCATCATCGTTGCCGCCTTCGCCATCTTGTCGCCGATGTCCCACATCCGTTTGATTTCCGGGTAGCTGACCTCGCGGAAGTAGTACCAGACCGAGGCGTTCGGCGGGACGACGTTGGGTTGATCGCCGCCGTTGGGGATGACGTAATGCGATCGCTGCTGGAGCCGAAGGTGTTCGCGGCGGAAATTCCAGCCGATGTCCATCAGTTCGACCGCGTCGAGAGCCGACCGGCCGCGCCACGGCGCCCCGGCCGCGTGCGCGCTCTCGCCGGTGAAGTTGTACTGCACCGAGACCAGGCCGGTCTGATTGCCGGCGTCGCCCCAGCTGACATCGAGGTTGTCGGCGACGTGGGCGAAGATCGAGATGTCGACGTCCTTGAACATGCCGGCGCGCACGTAATACGCCTTTGAGCCGTCGAGCTCCTCGGCCAC
>DATASG010000257.1:0-5548 GCA_036269295.1 Vicinamibacterales bacterium
ACTTCTTCTTCGTCGACGCCCAGCTGTTCGACGATGATGCTCTTCACTTTGTCAGCAACTGCCATTCAATCCTCCTACATGTACATCCCGCCGTTGACGGCGAGAACGTGCCCCGTAATATACGACGCCTCGTCCGATGCAAGAAAGCAGACCGCGGCGGCGATGTCGTCCGCGGCCCCGAGCCGGCCGAGGGGGATGTGCGCCGCCCAGTCGACCTTGGCATCGGCGTGAATCGCCTTGGTCATGTCGGTGTCGATCATGCCCGGCGCCACCACATTCACCGTAATCGCGCGCGAGGCCACCTCGCGCGCCAGCGCCTTGGCGAAGCCGATCAGCCCCGCCTTCGACGCCGCGTAGTTGGTCTGTCCCGCGTTCCCCATCTGCCCGACCACCGAGCCGACGGCGATGATCCGCCCGCCGCGCTGTTTCAGCATCGGCCGCATCGCCGCTTGCGCCAGCAGGAAGGTGGCGGTGAGGTTGGTCGCCATCACCGCATCCCAGTCCTCGCGCTTCATCCGCATCAGCAGCTGATCGCGGGTGATGCCGGCGTTGCTGACCACGATGTCCAGCCGCCCGTAGCGCCTGGCGACGTCTCCCGGCACCGCTTCGACCGCGGCCGCATCGGTGACGTCGAGCGTCAGCGCGTCCGCGTGGTGCCCCGCGGCCCGCAGCTCGTCGGCGCAGGCGTTGGCGTGATCGCCCCGCGCGGCGGCGATCACCGTCGCGCCTTGCGCCGCCAGCCGCGTTGCGATCGCGCGCCCGATCCCCCGCGACGCACCGGTCACGAGCGCTACTTTGCCTGCGAGCTCAAACATGAATCAGGGGTTCAATCGCCGCGAGATCGCCGGGGCTGCCGAAGTTGACGATGGCCGCCTCAGGATGAATCCGGCGAACCATCCCGCTCAAGGCGGTGCCAGGGCCCACCTCAACATACGTTGTGACGCCTTCCGACGCAAGGCGTCTGACCACCGCCTCCCATCGCACCGGCGACGACACCTGCTGCACCAGGGCCTCGATCGCGGCGCCGGCATCGCCTTTCAGCTCGGCATCGACGTTGGCGACGATCGGCACGCGCGGCGTCCGCGCCTCGATCGCCCGCAGCTCCGGCGCCAGGCGATCGCCGGCCGGCTTCATCAGCGCGCAATGGAACGGCGCGCTGACCGGTAGCGGGATCACCCGCCGGGCGCCCAGTGCTCGCGCCCGCTCGCCCGCGCGCGCCACCGCATCGCGCGCGCCCGCGATCACCACCTGTCCGCCGCCGTTCATGTTCGCCGGACTGACGACTTCGCCTTCGGCTGCCTCGGCGCAGGCCTGCGCCACCTGCTCGGCGTCCAGCCCGAGAATCGCCGCCATCGCGCCCTCGCCAGCCGGCACCGCTTCCTGCATGTAGCGCCCGCGCCGCTGCACCAGGCGCAGTGCGTCGACGAACGAAAAGGTGCCGGCCGCGACGTTGGCCGAGTACTCGCCGAGACTGTGCCCCGCCACCAGCGCCGGCGCCAGCCCGCGCGACGCCAGCAACCGCGCCGCGGCCGTGCTGACCGCCAGGATCGCGGGCTGCGCGTTCTCGGTCAGCGTCAGTTGGTCTTCGGGGCCGTCGAAGATGACGCGGCTCAGCGGCGAGCCAAGCGCAGCGTCCGCCTCATCGAAGGTCTCGCGGCAGATCGGGAAGGCGTCGGCGAGCGCCCGGCCCATCCCGACCTTCTGCGCCCCCTGGCCGGGGAAGATGTAGGCGATCACGAGTGGGGCACCGCGAACGCGGCGATCTCACCTTCGATGCGCTGCATCACGCGGTCAGCCGCGAAGCGGTGCGCCAGGATCACGCCGTTGCGCACGGCCGTCGCGCTCGATCGGCCGTGGCCGACGATGGCGACGCCGTTGACGCCGAGCAGCGGCGCGCCGCCGTGCTCCGAGTAGGCCGTGATCGCGCTCAGCTCTGTATGCAACAGTCCCTCGATGAGGTCGACGAGCCCCTCGCTGATCTTCAGCGCCACATTGCCGGTGAACCCGTCGCATACGATCACATCCGCCTGTCCCCGATAGACGTCGCGCGCCTCGACGTTGCCGATGAACGCCGGCAGCGACGCTTTGAGCAGGCGGTGCGCCTCGCGCGTCAGCTCGTTGCCCTTGCTCGCCTCTTCGCCGATCGAGAGCAGGCCGATGCGCGGTGCGTCGATGCCCAGCGCGACCCGCGCGTAGACGCTCCCCATCACCGCAAACTGCAGGAGATGCTGCGGCCGACACTCGACGCTCGCGCCGACGTCGAGCAGGACGGCTGGACGCTGGGGAGTCGGGATCGTCGCCGCCAGCGCCGGACGATCCACGCCGGTGAGCATCCCGAATGCGCCGTGTGCCGCCATCACCGTCGCCCCGGTGTGTCCCGCGCTGAAGAGTCCCGCCGCCTCGCCGCGGGCGACGCTCCCGGCGGCGACCCGGATCGACGCTCCCGGCTTGCGCCGCAGCGCCGAGGTCGGCGACTCGGCCATCGTCACCGCCTCCGGCGCCTCGAGAAGACGGATGCGGCTGCGATCGACGCCGGGATGCCGGCGGAGCTAGTCATCGATCCGCGCGGACGAGCCGACGAGCACGACCCCGAGATCGGCGTCACGCGATGCGGCCACCGCGCCTTCGATGACGTGCCGCGGGGCGTCGTCTCCGCCCATCGCGTCAACGGCTATCCAGATCATGAACCAGGCTTCGGGGTTCGGGGTTCAAGGTTCCGGGCTCAGGGTTCGTTACTTCTCCGAGACCGCCCGTACCTGCCGGCCGTTGTAGTAGCCGCAGTTCGCGCACACCTGATGCGGCAGCTTCGGCTCGTGGCAATGTGGACATTCGCTGATGCTCTTCGGCTTCAGCGCGTCGTGCGTGCGGCGTTTTGCGGTGCGCGTTTTCGAGTGGCGTCGTTTTGGATTTGGCATTGTCTCAGCTCTTAATTCCTAATTCTCAATTCTTAATTCTTAATTCTTAATTCTTAATTCCTTAAGCCCTGCCAACCGCGGATCTTCCCACACCGGCCTGCAATCGCAGGTGCCGCGATTCAGGTTCGTGCCGCATACCGGGCACAGCCCTTTGCAGGCGCCGCCGCACAGCGGCTTCATCGGCAGCGAGAGCACGAACTGCTCGTGCATCAGGTGGCCGAGGTCGATTTCGTCCTTCTCGTAGAACGCCGTCGTCAGGTCGTCTTCTTCAATCTCGCGCTCGCCTTCCCCGGTGTTGGCGGTGTGCGGCTGGTAGCGCAAATCGAAGGTCTGATCCACCGGCGCGGCGAACGGCTCGAGGCATCGGCTGCATTTCAGCTCCAGAGTCGTCTGGACCCGCCCCGCCAGCCGGAACGCCTGCTTGTCCTTGAAGATGTCGAACGCGAGCGAGACCGGCGCCGTGACCCGAAAATCCTCGTCCGCCTCGAACTCGTCGGGACGGTAGATTCTCTCGAACCGGTCTTGCGCCGTCCGGATCTTGTTCAGATTCAGGAGGAGCATGAACCTCCCAATATACCTTGGAAAAGGGGCCGGGGGCTAGGGCCTGGGCTGAGGCCGCCCGGTAACTTCGTTCTGCGTAATCCGCATAATCCGCGCCATCCGCGCAATCCGCGTAATCCGCGGATTCAGTCAATCGCCCATGGTTTGGGGATGTAGAGCTGCTCGAACAGCCTGACAGCGTAGCGATCGGTCATGCCGGCGATGAAGTCGCGTGTCGCGGCGTCCAGCCCTTCGGCGTCGATCGTTTTGCGATCGAGGAACTCGTCCGGACGCTCCTGCACCTTTTCCCACAGCCCGCTCAAAATCCCTGACGCCTTCTTGAACTCCAGCGTCGCGATCGAGTTCTCGTAGACCGCCTCGAATAGGAAGGCGCGGAGCCCGAGCACCGCGTTCAGCACACCCTCGCTCATCCGGATCTCGGTCAGGCCGCCGGCGAGCGTTTCGGTGACGACGTCCTTCACGAGCGTGCCGATGCGGATCGACGACGAGCTCCCGAGCACGCGGACGAGATCCTTCGGTAGATCCTCCGCCTTCAGCAGCCCCGCCCGCGTCGCATCGTCGATGTCGTGGTTGACGTAGGCGATGATGTCGGCGACGCGCATGATCTGCCCTTCGATCGTGCTCGAGCGCAAGGCCGCCGTCATGCCCACCGGCGCGCCCGACTTCCCCTTCGAGTGTTTGGCGATGCCGTCGCGCACTTCCCACGTCAGGTTGAGCCCGAGGCCGTCGTTCTCCAGTAGGTCGACGATGCGGAGGCTTTGCTCGTAGTGGTTGAATCCGCCCGGCATCAGCGTCCCGATCACCCGCTCGCCGGCATGGCCGAACGGCGTGTGGCCGAGATCGTGGCCGAGCGCGATCGCTTCCGTCAGCTCCTCGTGCAGGCGCAGCACCTTGGCGATCGTCCGCGCGATCTGCGAGACCTCGAGCGTGTGGGTCAGCCGGGTCCGATAGTGATCGCCGGTGGGCGCAAAGAAGACCTGCGTCTTGTGCTTCAGCCGGCGGAACGCCTTGCAGTGGATGATGCGATCGCGATCGCGCTGAAACGCCGGCCGCACCTCGTCCTCGGCCTCGGTGCGGAGACGGCCGCGGGAGTCGGCGCTCTTGGCCGCCTGCGGCGCGAGGATGTCGCGCTCGCGCGCTTCGAGCTGTTGTCTCAGGCTTGTCATAGAACGATGACAAATCATACCCTGCGTGCTCTGTGGTTTCTGCGTTCTCGGTATCGGCTAACCCGACGGACAACGCAGAAATCGCAGAACACGCGGAGGATGGGTCGAGCTTTCTCTGCGAGTTCAGCGCGTTCTGCGTTGATCGTTGTCGTTCCTGATTGCTGAGTCAGTGAGGAGTGGCCACTAGGTGGCGATCTGCGACAGGAAGCTGGTCCCGTGGGCAAGCGGGCCGACGCCGAGCACCGCCGCGAGCGTCTGGCCGAGATCGGCGAACGTCCGTCTCGTGCCGAGATCGCGGCCGGCCTGGACGCGGGATCCGGCGACCAGCAACGGCACGTACTCCCGAGCGTGATCGGTGCTCGGCGTCGTCGGATCGTTGCCGTGGTCGGCGGTGATCACGAGGAGATCGTCGTCGCCGAGTTGAGGGAGCAGCGCCGCCAGCCGTGCGTCGAAGCGCTCGAGGTTGGCGGCGTAGCCGGCGACGTCGTTGCGGTGGCCGTACTGCGCGTCGAAGTCGACCAGGTTCGTGAAGATCAGGCCCCGATCCACGATCTTCATTTGCGCCGCCACCTGGTCCATCCCGTCTTCGTCGCTGACGGTGTGGATTCCCCGCGTGATTCCGCGGCCGGCGAAGAGATCCTCGATCTTCCCGATCGCCACCACCGGAATCGACGCCGCTTTGACGCGATCGAGCAGCGTCTCGCCCGACGGCGGCAGCGAGTAGTCGTGGCGGTTGGAGGTACGCTTGAACGCGCCGGGCACGCCGATGAACGGTCGCGCGATCACGCGACCGACGCCGAGTCCCTCGCCGACGAGCTTATAGGCGATCTCGCAGGCGCGATAGAGCTCGGGAATCGGCACGACCTCCTCGTGCGCCGCGATTTGAAACACGCTGTCGGCCGAGGT
>DATASG010000258.1:0-5324 GCA_036269295.1 Vicinamibacterales bacterium
CAAGCTGCGCGCGTGCGAGCACGCGCTCGTCGGCGGCGTCGACGACGTGGTGATTGTGGACGGGCGGGATCGGACGGCGCTCGAGGGCTCGGCGGCCAACAGCGCCCCCGCGTCCGCGACGCGACTAGCGAGGATGGTAACGGCATGACTGCAGTGGTGATGGACGACGTTGTCGCGCGCGAGGCGCGCCATGTGTTGCAAACCTATCGGCGCCAGCCGGTCACCTTCGTGCGCGGCCAGGGCGTCCGTCTCTTCGACGCCGAGGGGCGGGAGTACTACGACCTCCTCTCCGGCATCGGCGTGGCGGCACTCGGGCACGCCCACCGCGGGCTCGCCCGCGCGGTCGCGGAACAGACCGAGACGCTGATCCACACCTCGAACCTGTTCTATCACCCACTGCAGGGACAGCTGGCCGAGCGGCTCGCGAACCTGTCGGGGCTGCCGCGCGCGTTTTTCTGCAACAGCGGCACCGAGGCCGTTGAGGCGTGCCTGAAGTTCGCCCGCCGCTACTGGTACACCAGGGGCGAGCCCAGGCAGGAGTTCATCGCCCTCGACGAGTCGTTCCATGGCCGCACGTTCGGATCGCTCTCGGTCACCTCCGACGAGCACTACCGCACCCCGTTCGAGCCGCTGCTGCCGTCGGTGAAGTTCATCCGCACCAACGATGTCGCCTCGCTCAAGGCGGCCGCCTCGTCCCGGACCGCGGCCATCATCGCCGAGCCGGTGCTGGGCGAAGGCGGTATCCGTCCGCTGACGCCGGCCTTCGCCGCCGCGATCACCGAGGTCTGCTCGAAGACCGGCGCGTTGTTCATCGCCGATGAAGTCCAGAGCGGCGTCGGCCGCACCGGCTACCCGTTCTACTTCAAGGCGCTCGGGCTGCACCCGCATCTGGTCTCGGTCGGCAAGGCGTTGGGTGGCGGCGTGCCGATCGGCGCGGCGCTGGTCAGCCAGGAGGTGGCCGACACAATCTCGTTCGGCGATCACGGCACGACCTACGGCGGCAACCTGCTGGCGTGCCGCGCCGGCCTCGTCGTCCTCGACGAACTGGTGGGCGGCGGTCTGCTCGCGCACATCGGGCGCGTCGGCAAGTATTTCGAAGGACGGCTGCGCGCGATCGCAGCGAAGCATTCGATCGTCAAAGAAGTACGCGGCGCGGGCCTGATGTGGGGCCTGGAGCTGGCGCGCGATGCCGGTGCGGTCGTACCCGCCGGCCTCGAACGCGGCGTCGTCGTCAACCGCACCGCCGAGACGGTCGTGCGGCTGCTGCCGCCGCTCGTCATCACCGAGGCCGAAGCCGACGAAGCGCTCGGTCGCCTCGATGCGGCGCTGGACGCCGTGGGAGCTGTCGAATGAAGTCATCGACCCGGGGCCGGATCACGCTGCGTACGGCGGGGGCCGCCGACGCGAAAAAACTGTACGCGCTGATTCAGGCAAACCTGGAGGAGGGCCACCTCCTGCCGCGCACCCTGGGCGAGCTGACGGTCCACGCGGAGCGGTTTGTCGTCGCCGTCAAGGCGCGCAAGGTCGTCGGCTGCGCGGAGCTGGCGCCGCTGAGCCCGCACGTCGCCGAAGTGCGATCGCTGGCGGTCGACGGATCGGCCCGCGGCAGCCGGGTCGGCGTGGCGATCGTCGACGAGCTGCGGCGGCGGGCCAGGCGCGAGGGCTACGAGAAGCTCTGCGCGTTCACCCACGCGCCGCGCTATTTCATTCACATCGGGTTCTCGATCGTGCCGCATCTCTGGCTGACCGAGAAGGTGTTCACCGACTGCGTGAAGTGTCCGCAGTTTCGCACCTGCGGCCAGTACGCGATGGTCGTGCCGTTGGACCTGGCGTTCGACGCCGAGCGCGGCTTCGGGCTGCCGGCGCACGGTTCGGCTGACGACCTTCGCCAAGGCTACGGCGGTCCGCCGAAGCTTCACGCGAAGGCGGACGTTGATAGACGTGGCGCCTCGGTGCCGCTCTCGTAGATGACCGCCCCACTCTCGCTTATTCCAGGCGGCGTCGCCACGCCGCGCGGGTTTCGGGCCGCCGGCATCAGCGCCGGCATCAAGGCGAGCGGCAATCCCGACCTCGCGCTGCTCGTCGCCGACCAGCCGGCGCAGATCGCCGCCGTCTTCACCACCAACAAGGTGCTCGCCGCGCCGGTGCTCGTCTCGCAGGATCACCTGGCACGTTCCGGGGGCACCGTCCGCGCGATCGTCGTCAACAGCGGCTGCGCCAACGCCTGCACCGGCGATGCCGGCATGCGCGACGCCCGGGAAATGACCGCCGAGACGGCGCGTCTGGTCGGCTGCCCCGTGGAGCAGGTGCTGGTCGCGTCGACCGGCGTCATCGGCGTCGGGCTGCCGATGGACAAGGTCCGCGGCGGGCTCCCCGTCGCCTTCAAAGCGCTCGGCGCCGACCATGGGCCGCAGGCGGCGCGCGCGATCATGACCACGGATCTGCGGCCAAAGGAGTCCGCCGCGCGGGTCAGCATCGGCGGGCGCGACGCGCTCATCGGCGGCATGGCCAAAGGCGCCGGCATGATCGAACCGATGATGGCGACGATGCTCGGCTTCGTGACCACGGACGCGGCGGTGCCCAAGGCATTGCTCGACCGCGCACTGCGTGAAGCGGTGGACCGGACGTTCAACGCCATCACCGTCGACGGCGATTCCTCGACCAACGACTGCGTCCTGCTGCTCGCCAGCGGCGCCGCCGGCGTCGTCGTCGACGAAGCCGGCTACGGCGCGTTCGTCGAGGGTCTGACCGCCGTCTGCCGGGAGCTCGCGCTGGCTATCGTCCGCGGCGGCGAAGGCGCGACCAAACTGGTGGCGGTGAACGTGACCGGCGCCGCCACCAGCGCCGAGGCGCGCAAGGCGGCCAAGGTGATCGCGAACTCGCTGCTGGTCAAGACCGCCATCCACGGCGGCGATCCGAACTGGGGCCGCCTGATTTGCGCCGCGGGCCGCGCCGGCGTGACCTTCGACGCGTCTCGCGCCGCGGTGACCATGGGACCGCTGGTGCTGTTCAAGGACGGTCAGCCGCACGACGAGCTGGCTCCGGCCGCGGCGGAATACCTGAAGGGGCCCGACCTGAGCATCGGCGTCGATCTCGGGTCCGGCGCCGCCTCGTCGACCGTGTGGACCTGTGACCTCAGCGCCGAGTACGTGCGCATCAACGCCGACTACCGCACATGATCGGGACACAATGGACGCAACGGCTGTGACTGTGACCCCTGCGACCCGAACCCGCAAAGATTTCCTGTCCGTGCTGGATCTCGAGCCCGCCGATCTCGAGCGCTGCCTTCAGCTCGCCGCGCAGCTGAAGTCCGATCGCTCCCTGGGGCGGCACGCGCCGACCGCCGACGCGCTGAACGGCCGGCACGTCGCGATGCTCTTCCACAAGCCGTCGCTGCGGACGTTCTCCACCTTTGAGATTGCGATCCGCGAGCTCGGCGGCCACCTGGTCACGCTACAACCCGACGTTGCGCTGGGGATGCGGGAGCCGGTCGCCGACGTCGCGCGCAACCTCGAGCGGTGGGTGGACGGCGTCATCATCCGCACCTTCTCGCAGGACATCCTGCAGCAGTTCGCCGCCGCGACCCGGCATCTGCATGTCATCAACGCGCTCACCGACCAGGAGCATCCCTGCCAGGCGATCGCCGACTTCCTGACCCTCGAGGAGCACATCGGCCCGCTGCGAGGACGTACCATCGCCTACGTCGGCGACGGCAACAACGTCGCGACGTCGCTGGCGCACGCCGGTGCGATGCTCGGCGTGCACGTCCATATCGCCAGCCCGGAACCGTACCAGCTGCCGCACACGGTCGTGCAGCAGGCCACGAGCGTCGCCCGCCACGGCGCCCGGCTGCGCCTGTTCAGCGAAGCGCCGGACGCGGTCGCCGGCGCCGACGCGATCTACACCGATACCTGGACGTCGATGGGCCAGGAGGATGAATCCGAGCTGCGGCGCGCCATCTTTGCGCCCTACCAGGTGAACGAGGAGCTGATGTCGCTCGCCAAGCCGGGCGCGCTCTTCATGCACTGCCTGCCGGCACACCGCGGTGAAGAAGTGACCGCGGAGGTGTTCGAGTCGGAGACGTCGGTCGTCTTCGACCAGGCGGAAAACCGCCTGCACGGTCAGAAGGCCCTGCTGCTGATGCTGCTCGCTCCCGCCGCTGGCCTATAATCGCGCCTCTCATGTCCCCGGCCGCGCCCTGGCTTGCGCACTACGATCCGGGTGTTCCCGCCACGCTGGCTCCGTATCCCGATCGCACGCTGATTGACTATGTCACCGAGGTGGCGCGCGGCCGGCCGAACAGCCCCGCGCTGCTGTTCAAGGGGGCGACCGTCAGCTACGGCGAGCTCGATCGCCTGAGCGACGCCTGCGCTTCGGCCTTTGCCGCGCTCGGCATCGCGCGCGGCGATCGCGTCGGGCTGCTGCTCCCGAACTGTCCGCAGTTCTTCATCGCGCAGTTTGGCGCCTGGAAGATCGGCGCCATCGTCGCACCGCTGAATCCGGTCTATACCGAGCACGAGCTCGAAGGACCGCTGCGCGAGCATGGGGTCGAGACCGTACTCACGCTCACCCGCTACTACCTGCGCGTGAAGAACGTCCAGCCGAAGACTGGCGTGCGCCGCGTCATCGCCACCAACATCAAGGAATTCTTTCCGCCCCGTCTTCGTGTGCTCTTTACGCTGTTCCGCGAGACGCGCGACGGCGATCGCATCCGACTGAAGCCGGGCGATCACGACTTCGCCCACCTGCTCCTTGTCAACCGCGGCCGTAAGCCGGCCGTCGCGCCGCCGGCCGCGGCCGATCCGGCGGTCCTGTTGCTGAGCGGTGGCACCACCGGCACACCAAAGGGCGTGCTCGGCACGCACCGCGCATACGTGTTCGCAGGCCTCCAGATCAAGTCATGGAACGCGAGCGCGCTCGGCGGCCCTGAAGACGTCATCTTCCTGCCGCTGCCGATGTTCCACGTCTACGGCCACGTCGGGGCGCAGTCGCTGTCGTTCATCATCGGCTGCGCGATCGCGATCGTCCCGAACCCGCGCGATCTCGCAGATTTGCTCGCCGACGTCCGACGCGTCAAGCCGACGTTCTTCAACGGCGTGCCGACGCTCTACATCGCGATGCTCAATCATCCGCTGGTCCAGCGGGGCAAGGTCGACTTCAAGTCGATCCGCATCTGCTTCTCCGGCGCCGCGCCGCTGCTGGCCGACACCAAGACCCGCTTCGAGGCGCTCACCGGCGCCCGCATCGTCGAGGGCTATTCGCTGACCGAAGGGATGATGGCGCTGTGCGTCAACCCGGCGAAAGGCGAGAACAAGCTCGGCTCC
>DATASG010000259.1:0-18178 GCA_036269295.1 Vicinamibacterales bacterium
ATCCAGGCGTTCAACGGGCAGCCAATTCACGATTTCAACACGCTGCGCAATCGCGTGGCTGAAGCGGGACCCGGATCCAGCGCCGATGTCCTGGTCATCCGCGATGGTGCCGAGAAGCACCTCACCGTGAAGCTCGACGAAGCGGCGCCGTCAAAGGCGGCGCGGGCGCGCGACAGCGAGCCCGGCGCGAGCGACGACAAGACGGCACTCGGCGTGGCTGTGGCGCCGCTGACGCCAGAGCTTGCTGAGAAGGCCCGGGCGCCGAAAGACGCGCACGGCTTGCTCGTCGAGGACGTCAACCCGGACGGTCGCGCGGCGGCCGCCGGCATCCAGGCAGGCGACGTCATCCAGGAGGTGAATCGCCAGCCGGTGAAGTCGGTTGACGAGCTGAAGGCGGCGCTCAAGAGGACGAGCGACAAGCCAACCCTGATTCTGATCAGCCGGCAGGGCAGCAATCTGTTCCTGACCGTCAGACCGACGAATGGCTGATGGCTGACAGCTGACAGCTGGCAGCTGATTGCTATCAGCGATCAGCTATAGCTATCGTCCAAGCAACTCTCGGACAGGCTGCAGCGGCTCGATGTGATCCGCTGCAGCCGACACCGCGACCCTGATTGAGGGGTCGCGAGCACAGTCCCCGCCCGTCCGACATCCATCACCGAGAACTGAACCAGACCGGAACCGTCAGCCGACGGCTCGATAGGCTCGTGCCGACACGGGAATCTGACTCTCCTGAGCTACCATAACGCGCTATGGATCTGGGTCTTGCGAACAAGGTGGCGATGGTCGGCGGCGCCAGTAAGGGGCTCGGTTTCGCCGTGGCGCGCGCGCTCGCGGCGGAGGGGGCGCATGTCGTGATCGCCGGGCGCGACGAAGACAGGATCGAGCGGGCCGCCTCGTCGATCAACGCCGCGGGCGGCGGCCGGGCGCTCGGTGTGGCCGCCGATCTCAGCAAAGCCGACGCAATCACGCGCTGGGTGGCCGCGGCATCCGACCGCTTCGGCGGCGTCGATCTGCTGTTCGCAAACACGGGCGGCCCACCAGCCGGCACCGCGCTCAGTTTCGACGACATGGGTTGGCAGAATGCATTCGAACTGCTTCTGCTCAGCGTCATCCGCACCGTGCGGCTGGTGGTGCCGTCGATGCGCGAGCGCGGCGGCGGCGCAATCCTGGTCGGCACCTCGTCGACGGTCAAGGAGCCGTTTCCGAACCTCGCGCTGTCGAACGTGATGCGCGCCGGCGTGACCTCGCTGGTCAAGACGCTCTCGATCGAGCTCGCGCCCGAGCAGATCCGCGTGAACTCGCTGCTGCCGGGGCGCATCTCCACCGATCGCCTCGCGCAGCTCGACGAGATTCACGCCAGGACGGCCGGCGTGACCCTGGCCGAGCAGCAGCGGCGCGGCGGCAGCTCGATTCCGATCGGCCGCTACGGTGCGCCGGACGAGTTCGGGCGCGCCGGCGCCTTCCTGCTCTCGGACGCCGCGTCCTACATCACCGGCGCGGCGCTGCAGGTCGACGGCGGCTTGATCAAGGGGCTGCTGTGAGCCTGGCGCGGAACGTGTTGCTGGCGATGTCAACCAACGCCTGGCTGCGCGAACGGGCCACCAGGACCGCGTTCGTCAGGCGGTCGGTGTCGACGTTCATGCCGGGGGAGCGCCTCGAAGACGCCATGGCGGCCGCGGCGGCACAGCAAGCTCACGGGATCGCCACCATCTTCACCAAACTCGGTGAGAACCTCACGCGGGTCGAGGAGGCGGACGAGGTCACGCGTCACTACCTCGAGGTGCTCGACCGTGTGAAGGCGGCGGGGTTGCGCGCGCAGATCTCGGTGAAGCCGACGCAGCTGGGACTCGATCTCGACCAGGGGCTCTGTCTTGGCCATCTGCAGCGACTGGTCGACCGCGCCCAGGAGCGCGACACCTTCGTCTGGATTGACATGGAGAGCTCGCCGTATGTCGATCGCACGCTCGATCTGTTCCGCCGCACGCGCGCGCGGTCATCGCGGATCGGCATCGCTTTGCAAGCCTATCTCTATCGCACCAAGGAGGATGTCGAGTCGCTGGTGCCGCTCGGGGCCGCGATCCGGCTCGTCAAGGGCGCCTACCTCGAGCCGCCGTCGCTGGCGTTTCCAAAGAAGTCGGACGTCGACGAGAACTTCTACCAGCTGTCATGCCGCCTGCTGGCCGACGACGCCCGAACCGCCGGCGGGCTGCTGCACATGGCGACGCACGACCCGGTGCTGGTCGATCGGCTGACCGGTTTCATCGACGAGCATCGCGTGCCGCTCTCGGCCTACGAGTTCGCGATGCTGTACGGCATCCAGCGCCCGCTGCAGCAGCGGCTGGTCGCGTCCGGGCGACCGCTCCGTGTGCTTGTGGCCTACGGGGAGTACTGGTTCGCCTGGTACATGCGCCGCCTGGCAGAACGTCCCGCCAACGTCTGGTTTGTCGCGAAGAACCTGTTTCGATAGACGGCACCGACCCGCCTACAATATCTCCATGAACTCCTGGCGTCTGCTGTTCGGCTTTCTGTTCGCATGCCTTCTCGCCGTCTCGACCAACGCTCAGCGCCGCGGTGCGGCGCAGCCTGAAGGTCTTTCGTTCCGCTTTCTTGGTCCGATCGTCGGCAACCGCGTGGCGGCGATCGCCGGCGTGCCCGGCGATCCGTCGATCTACTACGCCGGCGCCGCGTCGGGTGGCGTGTGGAAGACGACCGACGGCGGCATCCGCTGGCTGCCGGTGTCCGACAGCCTCGGGGTGACGGCGATCGGCGCGCTCGCCGTCGCGCCGTCCGATCCGAACGTGGTCTGGGCCGGTACAGGGGAAGCGTGGGCGATTCGTGACAGCGACGTGATCGGTGATGGCATCTACAAGTCGACGGACGCCGGCAAGACGTGGACGCACATGGGACTGGACGAGACCGGTCGCATCGGCCGCATCCTCGCGCACCCGACCAATCCCGACATCGCCTTTGCGTGTGCGATCGGACGCATCACCGCGCCGCAGCAGGAGCGCGGGGTCTATCGAACCACCGACGGCGGCCAGCACTGGGAGCGTGTCCTGTTCGTCGACGAGAACACCGGGTGCTCCGGTCTGTCGATGGACGCGAAAAACCCGCGCACCATCTGGGCCGGCACCTGGCAAGTCGAGATGCACCCGTGGGCGATGCTCAGCGGCGGCGCCGGCAGCGGCATCTACGTCTCGCGTGACGGCGGCACGACCTGGACCAGGGTTGGCCCTGCGCTTGGCGTGCCGGCCACGGGACCCGCTCAGGGTGAGCGCCGGGTCGAAGGGCTGCCGAAATCGCCGCTCGGCAAGATCGACGTCGCGGTTGCCCCGACCGATTCCAACCGCATCTACGCGCTCATCCAGACCAAGGATCAAGGTTCGGTGTGGCGCTCCGACGACGGCGGCACAAGCTGGCGTGTGGTGAACTGGTCGCGCGAGCTGATCGGCCGCGCCGGCTATTACATCCACCTCGCGGTCTCGCCGGCGAACGAGGACGAGGTCCTGATCTCCAACAGCTCGTTCTTCCAGTCGGTCGACGGCGGCCAGACGTTCCGCAGCACCAACTGGGGCGGCGACAACCACGACATCTGGTGGGATCCGAAAGACGCCGATCGTTTCGCGATCACGCACGACGCCGGCATCACGCTGACGACCCAGCACGGCCGCAGCACGCAGCGGGTGCAGCTGCCGATCGGCCAGATGTATCACGTCACCGTCGATCACGAGGTGCCGTACAACGTCTACTCGAACATGCAGGACGACGGGACCATGCGCGGCCCGGCGATCGCGGCGGAGGGCGCGGGTGCCGGCTACAACGGTTCGGGCAACGTCTGGGATCACGGGCTCGGCGGCTGCGAGTCGGGCTTCACCGCTCCCGATCCCACCGACTCGAACGTTGTCTGGTCGACGTGCTACGGCAACAAGGTGACGCGCTACGACCACCGCACCAGGATCGCGCGGTCGGTGGCGCCCGGAATGATCACGCTCGACGCGCCGCCGCAGGACGCGAAATACCGCTGCCACTGGTCGGCGCCGCTGGCGATCGATCCGTTCGATCACAACAACGTTTACTACGGTTGCAACGTCATCTTCCACACCAACAGCGCCGGACAGAGCTGGCGGGTGATCAGTCCCGACCTGTCGTCGCAGGACAGCTCGAAGATCATTTCGTCGGGTGGCATCGTCGGCGACAACCTCGGTCAATTCGCCCCCGAGGTGATCTTCGCGATTGCGACCTCGGAGGTAGAGAAGGGGCTGATCTGGGCCGGCACCAACGACGGCAAGATCTGGTACACGCGCGACGGCGGCCAGAAATGGAACGACGTCTCGAAGAACGTGACCGGCCTGCCGGCATGGGGTGTGGTCTCGAAGATCGAGCCGTCGCATTTCAAAGGCGGCACGGCTTACGTCGCCGTCGACGCGCATCTGATGGACAGCCGGGAGCCGTACATCTTCAAGACCACCGACTACGGCGCGACGTGGAAACGGGTCAACGGCGATCTGCCGAAGACGCATCCGCTGTCCTACGTCAAGGCGGTGGCAGAGAACCCGAACAAGGCCGGGATGATCTTCGCCGGCACCGGCCACGGATTTTTCTACTCGACCGACGATGGCGGACATTGGACCGAGCTGGCGGCAGGCGTGCCGCACGCGCCGGTGAGCTGGATCGTGGTGCAGAAGCAGTTTCACGACGTGGCGATCTCGACCTACGGCCGCGGGCTGTACGTGCTAGACGACATCACGCCGCTGGAGCAGGCGACGCCGGCGTCGACCGAAGCGGCAGCGCATCTGTTCACCCCGCGCGCGGCGTATCGCTGGTCGCAGCGCAGCCGCGCGCTGATCAACTACTCGGTGAAGGGCGAGCCGCGAGGCGCGGCCCAGCTCCAGGTGCTGGACGCGGACGGCACGATGGTCCGCGATTTGCGATCGACTCCGCATGCCGGCCTGAACCGTGTCGCCTGGGACCTGCGCTACGAATCGCCGCGGCTGATCGCGATGCGCACCACGCCGCCGGAGAATCCACACATCTGGGAGGAGCCGAGATTCCGCGGCCAGGATACGCGGCCGGTCACTCACTGGGGCCTCGATCAGGCCCAGGTCGGACCGCTCGTCGTGCCCGGGAAATACACGATCAAGCTGACGGTGGACGGCCAGTCGTACAGTCAGCCGATCGAGATCCTGAAGGACCCACGCATGCCGACGCCGGTGGCGGACCTCGATCTGTCGGTGAAGCTGCAGCTGCGGCTGCGCGACGACATCTCGGCGGCGGCGGACATGGTCAACGCCATCGAGGTGATGCGCAAGCAGCTCGAGGACGTCACCAAGGCGTACAGGAACGATCGAACCAAGGAGGCGCTACTCAAGCAGGTCGCCGAGATGGACCGGAAGCTCTTCGACGTCGAAGCGAAAATTCTCGAGCCGGCGCAGATGACCAGCGACGACAAATACTTCCAGCAGGCCTACCGCGTCTACATGAACCTGATCTGGCTCAACGGCGAGGTCGGACCCGGCGCGGGAGACGTGTCGGGCGGCGCCGACTTCCCGCCGACCGATACTTCGGTGAACGTGATGGAGTCGATCGAGAAGGATCTGAACGGCGCCAAGGCCGACTACAAGAACCTGATGGACCGCGAGGTTCCGGCGTTCAACCGCGCCATCGGCGGTGCGATCACGCCGTTGACCGGCAGATAGAACACGGGCAGAAAAACCGGATCGCGGTTTCTTCTTATTCGACCCTCAGCGCGATGATCGGATCGATCCGCGACGCGCGCAGCGAAGGCAGCAGGCAGGCCAGCGCCGCGACCAGGGCAAAGGTAATCGCGACGGCGCCGTAGATGACCGGCTCCAGCGGCCGTACGTCGAACAGCAGCGCCTGGATCACGCGGGCGGCGCCGGCGGAAGCCACCAGACCCAGGGCCAACCCGACGGCGACGAGCTCGAGACCGCTCCGCATGATCAGCCGGATGACCTGCGCCGACCGCGCCCCGAGCGCCATCCGGATCCCGATCTCCGCGGTCCGCTGCGACACGGCGTAGCCAGCACCGAGTAGAGCCCCACCGCCGACATCACGAACGCCAGGCCCGCGAAAACGGTCGTCAACGAGGCCACGATCCGTTGCGTGCCGAGGCTGGTGGCGACGTTGGTCTCCAGCGTTGCGAAAAACGAAATCGGCTGGGTCTTATCGACCGACGCCACCGCGGCGCGGATGATCGCCTGCAGCCCCGCCGCGTCGCCCGTGGTGCGTGCGACGACGTTCATGCCCGGACGCCCCAGCTGCCGCATCGGGTAGTACACCTCGTCCGGGACGGGTGCGTTGAGCCCGTTGGTCTTGACGTCACGGATCACGCCCACGATCTCGCCTCTGATCTCGGCGTCGCGGCCGCGCATCAGCGTCTTGCCGATCGCCGACTCGCCCGGGAAGACGTGCCTGGCGAACGACTCGTTGACGATGATGACGTTCGGCGAGCCTTCGCGGTCCGTCGATCGGAACGGCCGTCCATCGACGAAGGCGATCCGCATCAGGCGGAAGTAGTCTTCGCTGACGATCTCGAGGCCGGCGAGCGGCCGCTGCGGCAACGGCAGAATGTCCCGGCCGCCGACGCTGTAAGGCGACCGGGCGTTGCCGGTCAGCGGCAAGCCGATCGAGGCGGCCGCATCGCTGACCGCCGGGTTGGCGCGCAGCCGTTCGATGACCTGGTTGAAAAACTCCGCCTGCTGCGCGTTGGTCTGGTAGCGCGCCAGCGGCACGCCGACGAACGCCGCCGCCGCCCCCGCGGGCTCGAAGCCCGGCGGCGTGTGCTGCAGCTTGAGAAAGCTCATGAGCAGCAGGCTCGAGCCGACCAGGAGCACGACGGACAGCGCCACCTCGGCGACGATGAGCGCGGCGCGGAAACGTCCGCCGCGTTCGCTCGACGAGCCTCGGGCGCTGTCCTTCAACACGTCGACCAGTCGCGCCTTTGACGCCTGCAGCGCCGGGACCAGGCCCACCAGCAGGGCGCTCGTCAGCGTGACGCCGGCGGTGAAGGCGAGCGCGCGCCCGTTCAACGCGAGCGTGGTGTCTGGCGGCAGCTGTGACGCGATCGTCGACTGGATCGCCGACAGCGACCACAGTGCGGCCAGCACGCCCAGCGCGCCGGCGACCAGGGAGAACGCGAGGCTCTCGATCAGGAACTGCCGCACGATCTGTGCGCGCCTGGCGCCGAGCGAGAGGCGGACAGCGATCTCCTTGTGCCTGGCGGTCAGCCTGCCGAGGAACAGGGACGCCACGTTGGCGCAGGCGATCAGCAGCACGAAGCTGACGGCGCCGATCAGCGTGTAGAACGCCGGCTCGAGGTTGCCGACCAGCGCGCGGACATAGCTGCGCGGCTCGCTGGTGTTGTTCGCGTCCAGCTTGGAGGCGAACGCCTCCTTGTAAGCGCGGCTCAGCGAGGCGAGCTCGCTCGCCGCCTGGGCGATGGACACGCCCGCCTTCAGCCGCGCGATCGGCTGCGCGTAGCCGGCGCCGGCCTGAATCTGGATCGGCGTGAGGCCGCCGATTTCGAAGACGCGCGGGGCAAAGATCTGTACCTGAGAGAACGGCTGGCTGAGGTGCGGCGGCATGATGCCCACCACCTGCCACGGTTGGCCGTTGAGCGTGATGCTGGCGCCGATGGTCTGCTCGCGGGCGCCAAAGCGCGTCTGCCACAGCTCGTGGCTGATGATGCAGACGGCCGGACCGTTGGGCAGGTCCTCGTCGGCGGTGAAGTTGCGGCCGCGCGCGGGTACGATGCCGAGCGTTGGGAAGAACGTGGCGCTCACACGCTGGCCGTTGAGTTGCGCCGGCTCGCCGTTGCCGGTCAGCGTGAAGTTGTCGAATGCCGAGACGCCGATCGAATCGAAAGAGCGCGCGTGGTCGCGCAGGTCCTGGTAGCGCGACCACGACAGGGCCGGGGCGTTGAAATTGAGCTGGGTGTTGTTCGTCCAGATTGCGACCAGCGTCGCGGGATTGGGAATCGTGACCGGGTTGAGCACGAGACGGTCGTAAACCGAGAACAGCGTCGTGTTCGCTCCGATCCCTACCGCGATGGTGATGACCGCGACGAGCGTGAACGCCGGGCTCTTCAGCAACGCACGGATCGCGGCTCGGGCGTCGGACATGGGTGTGTGAACTGGAGCATCGTACGTGCCACACGATCAGAAGGAACCGCGGAGACCGCAAGGATCGCACGGACAACGTTTTACTTCGAGCCCCGACGCTCGACGACGTTTCCAACTGAGGGTGGCGGTGGCCGGCCGCGGAACGACGAGATCCCGAAAGCGAGACGAGGAAGACCTCGGGGTGTTGTCTCGGATTCCGAGGATGGTTAGAATTGCCCGGAAGGGAGGATCTGTCCTATGAGTGCCGCCGACGCCCGCCCCGGGGACGGGTCTGCCTTTTTGCCTGTCAGGATCTCCTCAACTCCGTAGATCCCTCAGATCCAGCCGACCCTCCCGTTCATCTTCAACCCTTCTATCGGGAGGAGTCCCCCGTGTCTCTGCGCGAACGCGTTGGCTGGAGTCCATTTTTTGAGCAACAACTAGCGCGTCTGGAGCGCCGCGATCTGCTCATTGCCCGCATCGTCGAGGAGCAGCGCGGGCGCTACCGTGTCGCCGGTGACGCCGATGGCTGGGCGGAGGTCAGCGGCCGGTTCCGTCATGAAGCGGCCTGCGCGGCGGATTTTCCCGCCGTAGGCGACTGGGTCGGCATCGATGCCGGCATCATCCATCTTCGCCTCGAGCGGCGCGGCACGGTGTCGCGTGCCGCGGCCGGACGCGCCGCGGATCGGCAGGTGGTGGCGGCCAACGTGGACATCATCTTCCTCGTCAGCGCCCTGACACAGGATCTCAACGTGAGGCGCCTCGAACGGTACTTGACGATGGTGTGGGACGCTGGGGCGGTGCCTGTGGTCGTGCTCAATAAAGCCGACCTCTGTGAGGACTCTGCCGGAGCATGCGAGTCGGTCCGCGTTCGCCTGCCGACGATCGACGTAGTCGTGGTGAGCGCGTTGGACAAGCCGGGTCTGGAGGCGCTGACGCCATACATCCGCCCGGGGCAGACGCTGGCGCTGGTCGGATCGTCCGGCGTCGGCAAGTCGACGCTGGTCAACCGCCTCCTCGGCGCCGAGGCGCTGAAGGTGGGTGCCCTCCGCGACCCGGATGGCAAGGGCCGGCACACGGCGACGCGCGCCAGCTGGTGGAACTGCCGGGCGGCGCGCTGCTCATCGACACGCCTGGAATGCGCGAACTGCAGCCGTTGGGAGACGAGTCGTCCGTGGCGGCCGCGTTCGACGACATCACCGCGTTGGCCGAGGCGTGCCGGTTCATCGACTGTGCCCACGATCGTGAACCGGGCTGCGCAGTTCGAGAAGCGGTGGCTGGCGGGCGGCTCGATGCCGACCGGCTGAACAACTTCCATCGAGTCGGGCGCGAAATGGCATACCAAGCGCGGAAGCACGACAAGGCGGCCGCCTTGGAACATAAGCGCCGGTGGAAGCAGCGCCACCAGGCGGCCAAGGCGATGTACCGCGAGCGCGATCGTGGATAATATCCCGGCATGCGCAGGCTGGTAGCGGCCGTGATGCTGTGTGGTGCGATCCTGTCGGACGCCGCGCCAGCTGTCTTTCGCGTACGGCTCGACACGACGAAGGGGCCGATCGTCATCGAGGTGCACCGTGACTGGGCCCCGCAAGGGGCGGACCGTTTCCACGAGCTCGTGACCGCCGGCTATTTCGACGATAACCGCTTCTTCCGTGTCGTCAAGGGGCAGTGGGCGCAGTTCGGCATCAACGGTGATCCCGCCGTCGCCAGGCGGTGGCGGACCCAGACGTTCCCCGATGATCCCCGCACGCAGTCAAACGTACGCGGCATGGTGGCGTTCGCGTTCGCCGAGCCGAACGCCCGGACCTCGCAGGTCTACATCGCGCTGAAGGACCTCTCCGACCCGCAGGATGCCCAGGGCTTCGCGCCGTTCGGCCGCGTCGTTTCCGGCATGGAGGTCGCCGACGCGCTCAACAGCGAGTACGGCGAGTCGTCGGGCAGCGGCATTCGCGCCGGCAAACAGCAGCCGCTCTTCGACGGTGGCAACGCGTATCTCGATCGGGAGTTTCCGCGGCTCGATCGACTTCTTCATGCGGTGGTGTTGCGATGAACTTTCAGGATCTCCGGACGCTGCTCGACTATCACTATTGGGCGCGCGATCGAATGTTCGACGCGCTCGACGCGCTGGCGCCCGAACAGGCCGGGCGCGGCCTCGGTAACAGCTTCAACTCGATCCACGACACGGTGGCGCATCTCTATGCTGCCGACGCGATCTGGTACGCGCGCTGGCACGGTGACTCGCCGGCGCTGCTCACGGGCGCCGCGTTTCCCGATCTTGCCGCCGTGCGCGGTGCCTGGACCGAGCACGAGCCGAAGATGCGCGCGTTCCTCGAGGACCTGGGGGAGGCCGGCATCACGCGCATGTTTGCGTTCAAGATGCTCAGTGGCCAGCCGACTTCGGCTCCGTTCTGGCAGATGTTGCAGCACCTTGTGAACCATGGGAGCTACCATCGCGGTCAGGTGACGACCATGCTGCGCCAGCTGGGAATGCAGCCGCCGAAGTCGCTCGACATGATTGCGTTTTATCGGTCGCCCGCCTTCGCGCCTGCGGCGGGGACGGGGCACTAGGGAATAGTGCGGGCTGCCGAATCCTGGGCGCAGGCTGGTCAGGCCTGCTGGAGGCTATCGTGATGCGCGTTGTTCTCGTTCTTGCTCTGTCGCTCGCGGCGGTGATGCCGCGCACCGCATCCACCGCCGGCCCGGCGTCGCCGACGATCGAGCAGTTCCTGATGCCAGGCACTCCGACTGAGGTGGTGGCGGCAAAGAAAGCGGAACGCCTTGCCTGGACCGCGTACGAGCACGGCCTGCGCAACCTCTACACCGCTGCCGCTCCTGCGTTCGCGCCGGTGCGCCTCACCAGCGTCACCAAGGACAATGGGGTCGAGCTGGGCGAGATCAGCGTGTCGGACGATGGCGCGGTCGTGGTGTTCGTCCGCGGCACTGCACCCAACCGTGATGGCTGGGTCGCGAACCCCACCGCCGATCCGGCCGGCGCGGAGCGGACACTCTGGGCCGCGCGTACCTCAGGAGGCGGCGCATGGAAGCTGGGTCCTGTTACCACGCCGGCGCTGTCGCCGGACGGCACCTCGGTCGCGTACGCGAAAGACGGTCAGATTTACAGCTACGCCGTGGGGACGGGAGGGGCTGGGGGGCCAGGAACGGCTGGACGGGCGGGAGGGGCAAGAGAGGCAGGCTCGAAACCGCTGGTGAAGGCGTGGGGCACCAACGGGACACCGGTGTGGTCTCCCGACGGTTCGAAGTTCGCGTTCGTCAGCAACCGGGTCGATCACTCGTTCATAGGCGTTTACACGCTGCGGACGCGCCGTGTGACGTTCCTCGCGCCGAGCGTGGATCACGACACGAGCCCGACCTGGTCGCCGGACGGGAAACGCGTCGCCTTCATTCGTCGCCCGGGCACGCCGTTCGGACAGCAGGCGCACCAGGGCTCGGGCAGCATTGGCAATCCTGACGGACCGGCCTTCGACCCGCTGACGGCGTTACGGGGCGGCGGCGCCGGTCGCGGCGGTCGCGGCGGCGGACGTGGGCGCGGCGGCGCGGACGCCGATCGTCCGACCGACCGGCCCGGGTTGTTCGACTCCGCATTCACCGGCGGCTACACGCTCGCGTTCGTGGTCGCTGACGTCGCGACCGGCGAGGGCACGGAGTTCTGGCACAACCAGAAGAGCGACAAGGAGTTTCCCGCGGTGACGGCGATCTACTGGGGCGACGCCGATCACGTCGTGTTCGAGGGCGAGCCGGAGGAGTGGGCGCGGTGGTATTCGGTGCCCGTTCGCTCAAGCTCCAGCGCCGCGAGACCGATTGAGCTCACCCCGGGCGAAGGCGCGGTCGAACAGGTCTCGCTGTCGGTCGACGGCAAATTCCTGATCTACGCGACCAACGCCGGCGACATCGAACGGCGCCACGTGTGGAGGGTGCCGACGGCGGGTGGGATCGCGGTGCCGCTGACGAAGGGCGACACGATCGAAACCTATCCGGCGGTGCTTCCGTCGGGCCGCGTCGCGGTGCTCGGCGGCGACGCGAAACGGCCGTTCGGAGTCGGCCTCGTACCCGCCTCAGGCGGCACTGCGCAGTACATCTATCCGCCGCTCGACCAGTTTCCAATCGATGCGGAAGTCGTGCCGCAGCTGGTGCTGACGAAAGCCGCCGACGGCATCGAGATTCACAATCAGCTGTTCCTGCCCAAGGATCTGAAGCCGGGTGAGAAGCGCCCGGCAATCGTGTTCGTGCACGGCGGTCCGGTGCGGCAGATGCTGCTGGGCTACCACTACATGCACTTCTACCACGTCGCGTACGCCGTCAATCAATGGCTTGCCAGCCGCGGCTATGTGGTGATGTCGATCAACTACCGTAGTGGCATCGGCTACGGCAAGTCGTTCCGCACCGCGGCCAACAGCGGCGGCCGCGGCAACGCGGAGTATCAGGACGTGCTTGCCGGCGGAAAGTATCTGCAGAGCCGTCCGGAGGTGGATGCCAACCGCGTCGGCATCTGGGGGCTGTCGTACGGCGGCGTGCTGACCGCGCAGGCGCTGGCGCGTAATTCCGACATCTTCAAGGTCGGGGTCGATATGGCCGGCGTTCACCTGTGGGGCAGCTCGCTCGATCCGAACAGCGTGTCGTACCAGTCGTCGGTGATCTCGGCGATCGACGGCTGGAAGTCACCGGTCCTGCTGGAGCAGGGCGACGATGACCGCAACGTCCAGTTCTCGCAGATGACCGGGCTCGTCCAGCTGCTGCGTGCGCACAACGTCTACCATGAAGTGATGGTGTTCACCGACGACACCCACGAACCGTTGTTGCACTCGCGCTACCTGGAGGTGTTCAACCGCCTCGAGGAGTTCATCGGCCGTTACCTGAAAGGCGGGTCGGCGCGTTCGACCGCCGGCGCTCGATAGCCGCCCTTGACCGCGACTGCCGACTGCGACCGCCGACTGAGACGGCCCACTGAGACTGCCGACTGATGACAGCCTCGTGAGGTCGTTCTGGCTGACGCTGTTCGCGTTCGGCGCGGCAAGCGTGCTGGCGTTCGGGTGGGAGGACGGGGTGCCATGGACGGCGGCCGCGTTCGTCGCCTTTTTCCTGTCGCGCGTATGGCGCTCCATCATCAGGCGCCCGCTCGGCGGCGTGTCGCTCGCGACCGACGATCCCATCCGGCGCACCCACCGCTTCATCGTCGTGACCGCCGCCGGCTACCTGGCGGCCGGCGTTTGTGCGTGCATTGCCGCGGTCGTGGGTGAGGGACAGGAATGGCTCTACGTCGCGCCCTGCTTCCTGATCATGGGTGCGCTTCAGTTGGCGCTCCTGAGGTCTGACCCGTAGGTCTGACCTCCAGGTCTGACCTCCAGTCCGTGTCATGGCGGCATTCTACCCTTCGTCCGCGTTTTACTCTTCGTCCGGGGCGCCGCCGCCCGACTTGGCGACGTCTTCCTGTTTGATCCGATCGACGTTGAACTTCGTCGCGCTGGCGATGATCTTGTCCAGCGCCTCGTCGAAGTCGAACGAGGTGGCTTTCGAGAACCGCGTGTAGTTGACACGGGAGACGACGAAGGGCTTCAGATACGGGCTGGTCAGCCCCTTCGCCTTCAGCTTCTCGACCGCCGCGCTCACCACATCATCGAGCTTGAGGATCTTCCTCCCGCGCCGATCGCGTTCCTTGATCGCCTTGGCGATCGGCTGGTCGAGAAACGCGTCCACGCGCCTCAGGATCGACTGGTAGGCGCCGCCGCTCAGCCGCGGACGCTCCTCGTAGCAGGTGCCGAGGGTGAGGAAGGCCGGCTGCTCGAACTCGAACGAAAAACTCACCTCGGTGGCGTCGCTGCGCTTGGCGAGCTCCCTCTCCATCCGGATCGTTTCCAATGACTTCTCCCGCAGGTTGTGCGCCTTTTCGGTGTTCAGCGCCAGGATCCTAAAGGCGACGGCCGGGTCGGGCACGACGAGCGCCATGACCGTCTTCACGCCGAGCTTCTTCAGCGCCTGGAGGCGGTGGTTGCCGTTCGGCGTGAAGTAGTGGCCGTTCTCGCGCACCACGACGATCGGATCGAGGAACCGCCCGATCGTCTCGATGACCGTCATCAACCGCTTGACGTGCGTGTCCGACGCGTCGCGTTGATAGGGTGTCGGCTCGACGTGCTCGACCGGCAGCGCCGCGAGCAGCAGCGGCGTGCCGCCGAAGGGATCGCTGTAGCGCCCGACAACGGCGCCGCCGTCCGCATCGACCTGTTCCGCGAGCCGGTCGATGTCGGCACCTCCGGTCTGGCGTGTTTGGTCGGGGCTGAGCCCCACGGATGCGGGGGCAACCTTCTTGCGACGGACGGGTTTCTTACGTGGCGGCATGACCCGCATGATACCGCCTCGCCTGCGTAACCCCATCCGTTGCGGTTGGCAGTGGCGTTGCACAGGATCGCCGGCTGGGAGGTGTGTATGAAGCAGATTATCGCGGCGGGCGCGGTCGTGATCATGAGCGCCAGCGCCGGGTTTGCCAACGAAGCGGCTCGCCTGTCGGCGGCGGCCGGCGCTGTACGGGACATTCGCGAAGAAATTCCGCAGCAGTATTGGACGAGTGCCCGCTGTGTGCTGGTCATTCCTGAGCTGAAGAAAGCGGCGTTCATCGTCGGCGGCGAGTACGGCAAAGGGGTCATGAGTTGCCGCGCCGGCGATCAGTGGAGCGCGCCGGTGTTCATGCAGATCGCGAAGGGAAGCTGGGGCTTCCAGGTGGGCGCCGAGCAGGCCGACCTCGTACTGCTCGTGATGAATGACTCCGGCGTTCAGAAGCTGCTGAAGAACAAGGTGAATCTCGGTGCCGATGCGTCGGTCGCCGCAGGGCCCCTCGGACGCCGCGGCGGCGTGAGCACCGATGCGGTTGCGACCGCGGAGATCCTGTCCTACTCGCGCACCAAAGGGTTGTTTGCCGGGATCGATCTCTCGGGCGGGGTGTTGAGACCGGACGAGGACGCCAACAAGGATGTGTACGGCGCGGGCGCCGTGCCGAGCACGATCCTGGCGACACGTGAAATGTCGGCGCCGCCGGAAGCCGCGCCGTTCCTGTCGGCGCTCAAGGGCGCCTCGCACGCGACTGCGCCGAAGCCGTTGGCATCGAGCGCTCCGTCACGGCGATCGACGACGCCGGCCGACGAGGACATTCGTGGCCGGGTGCTCGACATCCAGCAGGCGGTCGACCGCCTGCTGGCCGATGCCACGCCAGGGCCCGTGGGGACGAGCGGTGCGCTTGGCGCCGACGGGCCACGAAGCGCGACGGCCGCCGTCGATCGCGCGCGCCTGATGCAGATCCGCGAGCAGCTCGACGGGTTGATCGCGACGCTGAACCACCGCTGAGAAAACTCACCGCCGGACGGTCGGTGGGTTGCGGTAGGGCGCTCAGAGCTACTTGCGGGCGGCGGGCGTGAGCGTGGTCTCAGCCTTCTTGCCGTCCCGAATGTAGAGGACTTTGGCGGGCTGTCCTATCTTGAGGATGTCCAGTGCATAGGTGTAGTCGTAGATGTTGGTGATCGTCTGCCCGGCGATTTCGATGATCACGTCGCCTTTCCGCAGCCCCGCCTGCTCAGCCGGTCCGCCGCCTACCACGCCGCCCAGCAGCAGCCCCTTGACCTCGGTGGAGTAGTCGGGAATCGTGCCGGTGAACAGCCGCACGCCCGCACGGCCGGCGCCCTGCTGAAGACTCTGATCGACCTTGGTGAACGCGGGGGCGGCCGCGGTGTCTTCGAGCCGCCGCGCAATCGCGGCCGCGAAATCGACCACCCGATCGAGATCTTCGAAGTCGATCTTGTCGGCGGTGTCCGACGGCTTGTGATAGTCGGCGTGCGTGCCGGTGAAGAAGCTCAGCGACGGAATGCCCGCCGCGTTGAAGGTGGCGACGTCGGTCGGCTGGTATGGATCCTCCTGCACTGCGAGGTCGAAGCCGGCGGCGACGTTGGCTTGCTCGATGATCTTGCCCCACGCGGGGCTCGAGCCGGTCGCCTGCACGGTCAGCTTGTTGTCCTGCATCCGGCCGACCATGTCGAAGTTGAGGTACGCCGCGATACGGTCCAGCGGCACCGGCGGCGTGGTCGAGAACGCGTTCGATCCCAGAAGGCCGAGCTCCTCGCCGGACCAGAACCCGACGAGCACGTTGCGCTTGCGCGGCTGCTTCGCCAGCGTCGCCGCGATGGCCAGGACCGCCGCCGATCCGGAAGCGTTGTCGTCGGCGCCGACATGGATCCTGCCGGCGTCCTCCTTGCCGGCGAGCGTGTTGCCAGCTTCGCCGTGTCCGAGGTGATCGAAATGCGCCCCGAGGGCAACCCACGGTTTCGCGGCCGTCTCGACCGGCGTCGTCGCCGGCAGGTAGGCGACGACGTTGTGACCGGTGCGCTTCTCTCGTTCGACCTGAGCGTGCACTTTGACCGTGATGCCCGGCAGCGCGAACCCGGTTGCGTGCGGGTTGGCGTCATCGAGCGCCTTCTGTGCCGCAGCGAGCGGCCTGTCTGCGGGGAAAATCCTCGCCGCGATGTCACCCGTGACGCTGACCGCGACGATGCCGGAGCCGGCGATCGCGGTGTCGAACGTCATCGGCGCCAGCTCTCCTGCATTCGGCGACGCAGGCCCGGTCACGATGATCATGGCCTTGGCGCCATGCTGCCGCGCCGCCATCGCCTTGTAGCGAAGATCGGCGTACCGCGACAGGATGCCCTTGGTCTTCGCCTCCGCCTCCTCAGGGAAATAGCGCAAGACGACAACGATCTTGTCTTTCACGTCGAGGGTGGCGTAGCTGTCGTAGCCGAACGCCTGGCTTTCGGGCACGACAATGCCGTAGCCCGCGAAGACCACGTCGCCGCTGACCTCGCCGTTGTCGGAGAAGGAGAGGGCTCGCACATTGGGCGCCCCGTCCAGGGGCCCGAACGAACTCTCCGACCCCTTCCGGAGGACGCCGATCTCTGATCCGCCGTCCTTCGTCCCGGCGGTGAACTCGAACGGCTCCAGATAGTCTTTCTGACCCGGCAACGGCTGCGCGCCGATCTTCCGCAGCTCCGAGACGATGTAGTCGCTGGCGAGCTTCTCGCCGTCGGATCCGGCCAGGCGCCCCTCGAAGCGCGGCGAGGCGAGGGTCTCGACGTGCGCCCGGGTTTTCGATGTCTGCGCCAGCAACGAACCGGAAGAAACCGCCGAGACCGCCAAGACCGCAGAGAAAAGTATTCTCACCGTGCTCCGCGGTCTCCGCGGTTCCATCTTTTTCGTGATCATGATTTCTTGGCCGGCTTTCTCGGCGGCGCCGCTTTCAACGCTTCCATCGCCTTGGCGTGGTTCCACTGCGCCAGGAAGATCTGTCCGCCGGATCCGCCGGCGCGGGTTGAGGTCCAGGCAAGCGTCTTGCCATCGGGCGACGGGACCGGCAGACCATCGAAGCCGGGAGTGTAGGTGACCTGGACTGGTTCCTTGGTTCCCGCCGCATCGACGATGAAGAGCTCGAAGTTCTCGAACCCGAGCTTGTTCGACGCGAAGATGAAGTACTCGCCGGACGGGTGCATGTAGGGCGCCCAGCTCATGGAGCCGAACGTCGTGATCTGCTTCTGATCGCTGCCGTCGGGGTTCATCGTCCACACGTCAGCGATCAGTCCCTGCTCGTCGAAGCGGCGCCACACGATCTTCTTGCCGTCCTGCGTGAAGAAGGGGCCGCCGTCGTAGCCGAACACGTTGGTCAGACGCTTCTGATTCGTGCCGTCGGCGTTCATGATGTAGATCTCGGCGAAGTTGCTGGGGTTCTCCTCGAGCGACTTCTTCTCCCGGTCGGTGAGCACGTGGTCGTAGCCGCTGCGCATCGATGAGAAGACGATGAACTTGCCATCGGGAGAGTAGCTGCCCTCGGCGTCGTAGCCCTTCGCGGTGGTGAGCCGCTTCATCGCTTTGGTTTTCTCGTTGTAGCTGTAGATGTCCATCTCCGGGTCGTAGTCCCAGGAGTAGCGGCGCTCTTTCCCGGATGCGCGGAACGCCAGCTCCTCGTCCTGATACTGCTTGGACTTGGGATCGGCGTGGGTTGAAGCAAACTC
>DATASG010000260.1:0-8806 GCA_036269295.1 Vicinamibacterales bacterium
CGCGTCGAGCAGGACGAGGCGGAACGGCCGGTGGTCGCGGACCGCCGCCACCATCGCGTCGATCGCGGCTCGTCCGCCGTCAACCGCCGTGGGTTTCATCCCCCAGCGGGCGACCTGTTCGGACAGGATGCGGCGGTTGACGTCGTTGTCGTCCACGATCAGGACGTCGAGCGGGGGCGGATGAAAAGACGCGCCTGGGAGCTCTCGAGAGTCGGCGACATCGAGCGACACGGTGAAATGAAACGTGCTTCCCGAGCCTGGCTCGCTGTCCACCCAGATACGCCCGCCCATCAGCCGTACCAGCGATGCCGAAATCGTCAACCCGAGCCCGGTGCCGCCGAAACGGCGCGTGGTCGATCCGTCCGCCTGGTTGAAGGCCTGGAAGATCGCATCGTGCTTGGCAGCGGGGATGCCGATGCCGGTATCGGTGACGCTGAAGTGCAGCGTGGTGCGCGCTCCCGCCCGCGAGTCCTCCCGTACGTCAATGAACAAGTGACCGCGCTCGGTAAACTTGAGGCCGTTGCCGACCAGGTTCGACAACACCTGCTGCAGGCGGGTGGGATCGCCAGTCACGGTGGGTGGCACGTTCGGGTGGATATTGCAGATCAGTTCCAGGCCCTGCTGGTGAGCGCGTAAGGCAAACGGCTTCAGCGTCCGGCCGATCGCATCGCGCAGCGAGAAGGGCACCGCTTCGAGCTCGAGCTTACGCGACTCGATTTTCGAGAAGTCAAGAATGTCGTTGAGGATCGACAGCAACGTGTCGGCGGAGGCCCGCACCGTGGCAAGGCCGTCGCGCTGTTCCAAGCTCAGGTCGCTGTCGAGGACGAGATCCGTCATGCCGATGATGCCGTTCATCGGCGTCCGGATTTCGTGGCTCATGTTCGCGAGGAACTCGCTTTTCGCGCGGCTGGCGTCCATGGCGCGGTCGCGCGCCACGATGAGCTCCTCGTTGGTGCGGCGGTAACGATCCTCCGAATCGCGCAGCTCGCGCTCGGTGCTCGCGCGCGCGTCCTCTCGCGCGCCAAGAGCGGTCGCCATGGCGTTGACGGCATCGCCCAACTCGCTGAGGCCGGCGACGCTGCTCGCCAGCTGCGCGCGGGCGCCCAGATCGCCGGCGGCGATGCGATCGGTGACGCCCTTGAGCGTCTGGACGGGCCGGAGTACCAGGAAGCGGATGCCAACGCCGGCCGCGCTCACGCCGGCCAGCGTCACGATCCCGAGCATCCACAAGTAGGCGCGATAGGCACGATCGGATTCGCGGAACGCCTCGTCCCGATCGATGCCCAGGCCGAGGTACAGGTCAGTCTTGACGATGGCTGGCACGGGGACGGTGGCATACAGCCGGCGGATGCCGTCCATGCCGGAGCTCTCGCTCATGTCTTCGGACCCGTCGGCGAACAGGCGCTCGAGGAACGGCAAGTTTGGGATTTGACGGCCGATCCAGGCGTCGTCTCCGGGAAAACGCGCCAGGACGGTGCGAGAGCGATCAAAAAGCGTCAGGGTTCCGCCGGGCGGCATTGCCGTGTGCGACATCACGGTCTGCAGCCAACTCAGATCGATGGCCGCCACCACGATCCGAAAGATCGCGCCCGAGTCGTCGAGCAGCGGATGCGCCACGACGATCATCGGCCTGCCGGTCAGGGGACTGAACTGGTAATCACCGGTTGCCGTCTGCCGGGTTCGCATCACGCGCTCGAACCACACCCGTCCGCTCGCGGTCTTGAGCGCGATCCGTTCCACATGGGCGCTGGAGCAGAAGATCGTGCCGTCGGCGTTCGCGACCGTCAGCGCCAGATATCGCGGCTGATGCGTGAGCACCGACGGCAGCAGGGTGGCGCAAGCGTGCGAATCAGTCGCCCTCAGCTGGGGAACCTCGGCCAGCGTCTGGAGGAGGCGGAGGGCGCCGTCGAAGATGCCGGCCTGCTGCTCCGCTGCCAGGCGCACGAGCCGCAGACTGTCGGCCATGGTGCGCTCCTGCGCACGCTGCCGGGCCATGGACTGCGTCACGACGATGGTGGCAATCGCCGGGGCTGCGGCGATGAGCGCAACAATCAGCAGTCGAGTGCCCAGACGGGCCCGAAAACCCTTCATAATGGCGCGTTCGCTCACAATTCCGACGGGTCAGGCGTAGTCGCCACCGTTCCCGTACCCGAAGGCGTCTCCCGGCCGAGTTGGCAGACGTCTCACCGGATCAGGTATCGGCTCCGACTCGACCGGCCAACACACCGGCGCCGGCCGGTTCGGCAGCCGTGTAAGTCGCGTGTTTTTAGTGATTTATAACGATTGACCCAGCAGGCTGGGCACGACGCGTTTTGCCGAACCTGTTACACTGGCCGTCTTCAGGGCTGGAAAGCGGCCGTCTTCGATCAAATCATGTCACACACGCATCGGGTGCCGTTGTCGCCGCACAGGGTCTGGGCGGGCGCCGGCCGATATGCGTGACGTCCTCGCCGCGATTGTCGCGGTGGTGCTCCTGGTGGTGGCGGCGAGCCTCGGGACGACACTGACCGCGTTCCGGCGGCGTCGACTTCGCGCCCGCGACTCGGAGCGCGCGCTGGGCCGCGTCGTCCTCGCCGAGATCCCGGCCGACGACGATCTGCGGCTATTCAGCGAGGACGCGCTGCGCTTCCACTACGGCGAGGCTTCGGTGGACAAGGATCTCATCGCCGCGGTGCGCGTGCTGATCAACGGGTCGCCGATCGCGGCCTACGTGTCGACCCGCTATCCCGTCGACGCGACGCGGCAGGTGACGAGCTTCGAAGATCGGCCGGAAGGGATCGCGCGCGATCGCTGGGACGTCGCGATCGAGACGGCGAGCGGCGTGATGCTGGTCGAGTGCGGCGCGATCAGGGAGCGCGTCTCGCAGGAGCTCGCAAGAACCGTGTTTGATGCCGTCAAGCGGGAGGTGGAGCGACGCGATGGAATTAGGAATTAGGAATTTTCTCAATTTCTCGATTGTTGGTCACCATTCTGTCTCTTCCAACCCGCCGCGGTGATTGGCGACACGGGCGAGCACGAAGAGCAGATCGGACAGGCGGTTCACGTAGCGCAACAGGACCGGATCGATCGGCGGATCGAGCGCGACCATGCGGCGCTCAGCGCGCCGGCAGACGGTGCGCGCCACGTGCAGCGCCGCACCGGCCGGGGTGCCGCCGGCCAGGATAAAGCGGCGCAGCGGCGGCAGTTCAGCTTCGAGCCGATCGATCAGCTGCTCGAGTCGGAAGACGTGATCGTCGTCGATCACGGCCTTGGCGACGCGGGGAGCGAGTTTGTCGGCGGGATCGGCGAGCTGGGCGCCAAGGGCGAACAGATCGCGCTGCAGCTCGACGAGCTCGGGATCGAGGGCTGGATCGACAGGTGAGGCGCGTACCAGGCCGAGCCAGGCGTTGAGCTCGTCGATCTCGCCGTAGGCGTCGACGCGCGGGTCGTCCTTACGCGCGCGGTCGCCGCTGAAGAGCGAGGTCTCGCCGCTGTCGCCGGTGCGCGTGTAGATTTTCACGAGCGAATTATACGAAATGCCGGACAACAAGAAGAACGCCCGCGCCCTCGCGCGTACAGTGCCGGCGCCGGCTGATCGCCGCCGCTTTCGGCAGCGGCTATTGGCCTGGTACTGGCGCCACGGCCGCGATCTGCCGTGGCGCAAGACCGACGATCCGTACCACATCCTCGTCTCCGAAATCATGCTGCAGCAGACGCAGGTCGACCGTGTGCTGCCGAAGTACATCGAGTGGCTCGACAAGTACCCGTCGATGGAGGTGCTGGCGGAGGCCTCCGAGAAGGAGGTCTCGAGGACCTGGTATCCACTCGGCTACAACATCCGCCCCAAGCGCCTGCAGTCGATCGCGCGCGAGTCGGTAGCCAGGTACGGCGGCCAGCTGCCGCAAGACGAGGCGACGCTGCTGTCGTTCAAGGGCATCGGCGCCTACACCGCAGGCGCGATCCGCAGCTTCGCGTTCCGCGAGCGCGCCGCGATTCTCGACACCAACGTCGCCCGGGTGCTGTTTCGCGTCTTCGTCGCGAAAGGCGATCCGAAAAGCCACGCGATGAAGCTGCACCTCTGGAAGGTGTCGGAAACGGTGATGCCGTACCGCCGCGTGTTCGACTTCAACCAGGCGCTGATGGACTTCGGGGCGATGATCTGCGTGGCGCGGAACCCCAAGTGCCCGATCTGTCCGATGGCGAAGGGGTGCCGCGCCTATCCGTTCACTCCTGACGCCAAATGATCAACGACCCACGACCAGCGACCACTGACCAACGACCAATGACTACCATCGTCGCCGCCGCCGTCGTCGAGCTCGACGGCCGGTTCCTGGTCACCCGGCGGCAGCGGGGTGTCCACCTCGAGGGAGTGTGGGAGTTTCCAGGCGGTAAGTGCGATCAGGGCGAAACGTTGAAGGCGTGCCTGGTGCGCGAACTGAGCGAAGAGCTCGACGTCCGGTCGCGCGTCGGCGCGGAAATCTTCGCCACGACCCACGCGTATCCCGAGCGCTCGGTCGAGCTCCATTTCTTCAGCTGCGAGCTGATCGGCGAGCCGCGTCCCCAGCTTGGCCAGGAGATGCGGTGGGTGCGCCGCGACGAGCTCGCGGGCCTCGAGTTCCCGCCCGCCGACGCAGAGCTGATCAAGGTTCTGATGCAGGGCTGAAGCCGCGCCAGCTCCCGATAGCGAAGAAGCAACCGCGGAGTTCGGGGAGACCGCCTTTCAAGACACGAACGGCAGCGCCGTGACGGTCGCAGTCTGGGCGCCGACCGTCACGTTCGTACCCGGCGCGAGAAAATCGCGATGCAGGTAGGCCAACGCGATCGGCCGGTGCTTTGCGGGTGACGGGGTGCTGCTGGTCACGCTGCCGATCTCGCGATCGCCGCTGCGGACTGCGGCACCGGGCGCCGGGATCTCATCGCCGTCCAGCGTCAGACCGACCAGCTTGCGCGCGACCCGGCCGTGGCCGCGGTGCAGCACCCGGATGATCACCTCCTGCCCGACGTAGCAGCCCTTGGAGAAACTGATCGCGCGTGACTCGATGCCGGCTTCGAGCGGAATCGTCTCCTGGTCCATGTCGCGGCCGAACAGCGGCACGCCGGCCTCGATGCGGATCGCTTCGGCGGTCGCCCCGTCGAGCTCCACCGCGCCTGCGGCACCCAGCGCCACCTTCAGCGCGGTGCTGTGCGGGCGTTCGACGTAGAGGTCGAATCCGGGTTCGCCCGCGTCGGCAATGGCGGTGACGATCGCCGGGCCGCCGGCCCATTCGGCGCGTGCGTTGCCGTGTTCCGGCATCGCGCGCAGCGCAACCCCAGAGAGATCGCGGACAATCGAGCCGACGACGGCGGGCGCCTCGGGACCGACGATCGCGATCTGCGCGAAGGTGCCGCTCACGTCGCCGAGCTGCACGTCCTCCGAGAAGATGAACTGATCGAGCTTCGCCATCACGGCGTCCTTGACGCCGCCGCTCATCGCCAGCAGCAGCACGTCTCCCAGTTCGTAGACGTCGAGGTCCGCAATCATCCGCCCCTGCGCCGTCAGGTACGCGGCATAGCAGCCCTGCCCGGTCTTCAGCGCGACGATGTCGTTGGTCAACAGACCTTGCAGGTAGGACGCGCGCTCGGAGCCGGAGACAACGATGCGGCCGCGGTGCGAGCGATCCAGAAACGCAGCGCGGTGGCGGGCGGCGTCGTAGGCGGCGGCGGAAACGGCCGGAATCATGATGTTATGCTGAGGCATGGCCTCGCTTCATTCTATCCGGGCCGCGCTCGAGGAGGTGCTGCTGACGCTGCTGGTGCTGGTGGCGTTGCCGCTCAGCGCGGCCGCGCAGAGCCCCGAAGCGGTGCCGCAGCTGCGGGAAGCGGGCGCCACCAACTTCGCCATCTTTCTGCGCGGGGCGCCGGTCGGGAGCGAGCAGATCGCTCTCAACCGGGTCGCGAGCGGATGGACCATCCTCAGCACCGGTCGCCTGGGCGCACCGATCGACGCGGTCGCGCGGCGAGTGCAAGTGCGCTACACCGCGGACTGGCGGCCGCTGGAGTTCACGTTCGACGGCACGGTCCGCGGGATCGCGCAGGCGATCCACACCACCGTGCAGGGAACGGTGGCGACGAGTGAGATCACCTCCGCGGGCCAGGCCCAACCGAAGGTCGACACCATCGACGCCGGCGCGCTGCTCCTGCTCGGGAGCGGTTTTTTCGGTCCTTACGAAGCGCTCGCGGCGCGGCTGAAAACCGCGGCCGCCGGCAGTGAGATTCCCGTCTATCTCGAGGCGCAGAGCTCAATCACCATCGTCGTCGGCGAGTCGTCCGTCGAGCAGATTCAGACCACGGCACGCCTGGTCAACGCGCGCCGGACGAGGGTCGGGCTGGTGCTGCCCAGTGGAAGGATGGATGCCGATCTCTGGACCGACGACACCGGCCGGATGATCCGTCTCAGCGTGCCGCTGCAGTCGCTCGAGGTCGTCCGCGAGGACATCGCCGCGGTGTCCTCGCGCAGCGTGGCCATCTCGAGGCCGAACGATCAGCAGCTGAATATCCCGAGCAATGGGTTCACGCTCGCCGGCACGCTGTCGAGGCCCACGACCACCAGCGCGGCGCGGCTCCCCGCCGTGGTCCTGGTCGGCGGCAGCGGCGCGACCGATCGCGACGGCATCGCCGCCGGCATTCCCATCCTCGGGCAGATCGCCGGCGCCCTCGCCGACGCCGGCTACATCGTCATTCGTTACGACAAACGCGGCATCGGCCAGAGTGGCGGACGCGCCGAATCGGCGTCGCTGACCGACTACGCCGACGACGTGCGCGCGGCGATCAAGCTGCTCGCGGATCGCAAGGACGTGGAGCCGAAGCGGATTGCCGTGGTCGGCCACAGCGAAGGCGGCCTGGTGGCGCTGATCGCGGCCGCGAAGGACAAGAAGATTGCCGCGGTCGGCCTGATCAACACGCCGGGAATGACCGGCGCCGAGGTCGTGCTCGCTCAGCAGAGGCGGCTGCTCGATCGCTCGAAGATGACGCCCGAAGAAAAGCAGGCGAAGGTCGACGAGCAGAAAAAGATCCACGAGGCGGTGATGACCGGCAAGGGGCTTGAGCTCCTGCCCCCGAACGTCCGGCGCTCGGTCGACAACCCGGAATTCCAAGGCGTCCTGATGAGCGATCCGACAAAGCTGATGCCGCCGGTGCGGCAGCCGGTGTTGATCGTACAGGGCGGCCTCGACACCCAGATCGAACCGCAGAACGCCGACCTGCTGGAGGGGCTCGCGCGCAAGCGCAAGAATGCACCGTCGGTCGAGGTCGTGAAGGTTCCCGCGATCAACCATCTGCTGGTCCCGGCGACCACGGGTGAAGTCAGCGAGTACGCCGACCTCAAGGACAAGAACGTCAGCAAAGCGGTCACCGGGGCGATCGTCACGTGGCTCAACAAGACGCTCCCGGCCGCGCGATAGATCTCGCGCGCCAATGCGCCGCTTAGTGGCCTGTTACTAGTCCTGGCGCAGCGCCGCGGCAGGATTGATCCGCAAGCCGCGTACCGCGGCCACGAAACAGGCGAGGACCGCAGCGCCCGCCATGATCGCGGCCACCGCCGTGATCACCGCGGGATCGCGAGGTCGTAGGTCGAACAGCAGGCTCGCGATCACGCCGCCGACCGCAATCGCAAAGACGATGCCGGCGCCGACGCCGGCGGCAATCGGCGCCAGACCCTGCCACATCACCATCGCCGTCACCTGCCGGCTGCGCGCGCCGAGCGCGACCCGGATGTTCATCTCGCGGCGGCGTTGCGAGACGCCGTACGCCGTGACCGCATATACGCCCAGCGTCGCGATGAACAGCGCGACGACACCGAAGACGGCAAACAGGCGCATCTGGTATCGACGCCCGGCCACCGAGGCGTCGACGAGCTGCTCGAGCGAGCGGGCGTCGCCGACGGCGATCTCGGAGTCGATCGCATGAATGGCCCGTCGGACCGATGGCATCAGCGAGCTGGATTCGGTTGTCGTCCTGATGACGAGCGACAGCGCCGCGCGCGTGCGCCACCAGTAGGGCAGGTAGACCATCAGCGGCGGCGTGCGGTCGAGCGCCGTGATCCGGGCGTCGCCGACGATGCCGACGACCTCGAAGCCGGCCTCTCCCGGGATGGCGCGGCTGAAGCGCTTGCCCAGCGCATCCTGCCCTGGCCACAGGCGCTGCGCGGCGCGGTCCGAGATCAGCGCCGGCATCATATGACCCGCCCCGCGATCGGCCTCGGTGAACGGGCGGCCGCGCTGCACGGCGATCCCGAGGGTGCGGAAGAACTCGGGACCGACGAACCGGAAGTTCGCCGATGGCTGCTCAGATCGCGGCAGCTGGCTGCCCTCCGGAGCCACCGTGTTCACCTGCGTCGATCCGCTCAACGGCGCTGCCGACATGGTCGTCGCGCTGGTGACGCCTGGCAGTGCCTGCATCCCCGCGATCAGGCGATCGTAGGCGACCTGCCGGACGCGCTCGCTGTCGTAGCGGTTCCCCGGCATCGACAGCGGCACGAGCAGGGCGCGCTCGGCGACGAAGCCGCGATCGATCCTCATCAACCGCGCGAAGCTGGCCGCGAGCAGGCCGGTGACGACGAGCAAGGTCAGCGACAGCGCGACCTGTGATGCGAGCAGGACGGCGCGGACGCGGATCCCGGCGCGATCGCCGGTCGTCGTCAGCGCGCCGGCGCGCAGCGTCTGTTCGATGTCGCGGTGCGCCGCTCGCCAGGCCGGAAGAGCGGCAACGGCGGCGCCGGCCAGAACCGACACTGCCCCCGAGAACGCCAGAACGCGCGCGTCGACGGCCACCTCGGCGACCCGGGGCAGCT
>DATASG010000261.1:0-7834 GCA_036269295.1 Vicinamibacterales bacterium
TTCTTCTGGAGCCAGGGGCTGCTCGACGTCCTCTTCGAGTACCCGATTCGCTCCGATAAGTCGCATTTCTCGATCGAGCCGCGCCTGGCGCGGCTCGGCATCCGGACGCTGACCGTGCTGCGCTTCCTGCCGCCTGGCGCCGCCGTGCAGGGATTCGAGTTCCTGGGTGATCCGGGTCTGGTGCGGCTCGATCCGACCTGGTCGCAGGTGGCGCGGCAGTTCGCCGCGCGCGGCTTTCGCCTGATCCTCGGCGGCACCGGCCCGTTGTTGCTGTTGGTCTGCATCGTGATCCCGTTTCGCCGATTCCGGCCGCTCGCCGCGGTGTTGACGGCGTTCGCGGCGGCGCACTCGATCACGCTGATCGCATCGGCCTACAACCTCGCGCCGGACCAGCTGTGGTTTCCGCCGCTCGTCGACACCCTCCTCGCCGCCGCCATCGTCTATCTGGCCATCGAGAACATCGTGCTCACGAGCCTGAAAAACCCGCAATCCTCGGCGGTTCTTTCTTCTTCAGCGCTGAAGCGCCGGTGGCTGGTGACGTTCGGCTTCGGGCTCGTCTACGGGTTCGGGTTTTCGCTCGCGCTGCGCCCGGCGCTGCAGTTTGCCGGCACGCACCGGTTGACGTCGGTGCTTTCCTTCGACGTCGGCATCGAGGTCGCCCTGCTGTTGGTCGTGGCGTTGCTGGTGCCGGCGCTCGATCTCGTCTTCCGGTTCGCGGTCGCCGAGCGGCTGGGGACGATCGTCCTGTCGGCGCTGATCGCGCACACCGCCTGGCACGAGACCGGCGATCGCTGGGAGGTGCTGCGCCGGTTCACGTTCGAATGGCCGGCCATCGACGCCGCGTTTCTGGCCGCGATGCTGCGCGCGATGATGCTGCTGGTGGCCGCGGCGGGTTTGTATTGGCTGGTGTTCGGACTGCTCGAGCCGCCCGGGAATTCCGAATTCTGAATTCCAAATTCCAAATTCCTTATGGCATCTCGATCTTCGACACCGTAATCGCGCTGCCGCGCATCTCGCCCGTCATCTTGACCAGATGGCCTGCGTGCGTTGCCAGATCTTTGTTGTCCTGGTTGGCGATCTGGAACACCTTGCCGTCCACGACGAGCACGTACTTCGAACCGCCGCGGATGCAAGCCTGGGTGCAGTCACGGTCCGGCATCACGCCCTGACCCTCGGCCGCTTCCTCGTGCTTGGCGCCGCACGCGCTGTCGCTGATCTTGCCGGTCCAGCTCTGTTCGCCGGCGAAAGCCTGACCGCCGGCCAACAGCAGTGCGGCCAACGCGGTGATGAGTGTCTTCATGAGGCCGATATTATCACCGCGGCCACCGTCCCCGGAGCCCTCCCCGGTGCAGCGCCATCAGCGCCGCGCCGAGGCCCCGTCTCCGGTGACCACCGATCCGACCAGAGCGCGATCGTCGCCTCGTCGTCGCGGCCTGTCCCGACCGGCAGCCGTTCTGATTGATGTTCTGCTACCATTCTTCCTGCAAACGTGTCGCATCAAGAATCGATGAACCAGCCGACGCCCTCCCGCTGGCCGGCGCTCGTCGGCGGCGGGCTGTTGAACGTCGCCCTTGGCACCTACTACGCGTGGAGTGTGTACGTTCCCGCGCTCGAAAAGGAGTTTGGCTGGACCCGGACCCAGACCTCGTTGGTGGCGACCATCGACATGGTCATGCTCGCCTCCTCGTTCCTGGTCGCGGGGATGCTGCAGAACCGGATCGGGCCCCGCGCCGTGGCCACGATCGGCGGCCTGCTGTTCAGCGCCGGCCTGTTCCTGGCCAGCTACACGGAGTCGCTGACCTGGCTCTACCTCACCTGGGGCGTGATGGTGGGCATCGGCCTCGGTTTTGGCTACCTGGCGCCGATCACCGTCGGCTCGAAGTGGTTTCCGAATCACCGGGGCCTGGTCAACGGTCTCGCGATCGGCATCTTCGCCGCCGGCTCCGGAATCTTCGGCCCGATCGCGGGACGTCTGGTCGAGAGCATCGGCTGGCGCGCCACGTTCCAGGCCCTTGCCGGGCTCTTTTTCGTCTTCACCATGGTGGGCGCGTACCTGATGAAGGATCCGCCCGAGGGTTACGCACCGCCGGCCAGCCGCTCCCAGGCGGTCAACCGGCCGAAAGCGCACCACGGCGACATTCCGACGTCGACTGTGCTGCGCACCCCGATGTTCTACGCGCTGTGGCTGGCCTACGCCCTCGGCACGACCGCCGGCACGATGGTCATCAGCCAGCTGGTGCCGTTCGCGCGCGCCTCCGGCTTCAACGCCCAGAGCGCGGCGTTCGCGATCACCATCGGCGCCATCGGGAGCGCCTCCGGCCGCTTCCTGTCGGGCTGGATGTCGGACCACTTCGGCCGCCTGTTCACGCTGCGCGGCATCATCATCCTGTCGATGGTGGCGACGCCGTCCCTCTATCTCTGGCGCGAACAGGTGCTGCTGTTCTACTCGCTGTTGTTCGTCGTCTACTACTGCTACGGCACGCAGCTGTCGGTCTACACCGCGCTCGCGGGCGATTTCTACGGGACGAAATATCTCGCCACCAACTACGGGGTGCTCCTCCTGGCCTGGGGTTTCGCGGGCGTGCTCGGGCCGCTCATCGGCTCGCGCGTGTACGTGAGCACCGGCGCCTACCAATACGCCTTCTTCGGCTCCGCCATCCTCGCCTGCGCTGCGCTAGGCCTGCTGAGCATCGTCCGGCCGCCGGCGGCGCCTGCGCCGATGGAAGTCTGAAGGGACGAAGTACTTTCGTATACTCACCAGGTGTCTCCCGTCCGGCGGCTCTTTGCCTACGTCGTCCGCTATCGCCGGAAGTTCGCACTCGGACTGTTGTGCGCGGTCGCGACGCGGTCGGTCGCGCTCGCCGGGCCGACGGTGCTCGGCCGCGCCATTGATGATTTGACCCGGGGTGTCACGCGCGGCAAGCTCGCCGGTTACGGCGCGGCGCTGCTCGCCATCGGCCTCGTCGGCGGCGTCTTCCAGTTCCTGTCCCGGCGGATCCTGATCGGGGCCTCGCGCGACATCGAGTACGACATGCGGAACGACTTCTTCGCCCACCTGGAGACGCTGCCGCTCGGCTACTTCCAGGCGCACCGCACCGGCGATCTGATGTCGCGCGCCACCAACGATCTCAGCGCCGTGCGGATGATGATCGGCCCGTCGATCATGTACTCCGCCAACACCCTGCTGACCTTCGTCGTCGCGCTCTCGGTGATGATCTCGATCGATCCGCGCCTCGCGCTGTGGTCGCTGATCCCGCTGCCGTTCGTGTCGGTCTCGGTGAAGCTGTTCGGAACCGCGATCCACAAGCGGTTCGAGCAGATTCAGGCGCAGCTGTCCGAGGTCAGCGCGGTCGCGCAGGAAGCGCTGTCGGGGGTCCGCGTCGTCCGCGCCTACCGCCAGGAGGACGCCGAGCTCGAACGCTTCCGCGTCTCGATCGACGAGTACCTGAAGCGCAATCGCCGCTTGATCGTGCTGCAGGGATTCTTCTTCCCGAGCATGGGGTTCTTCCTCGGCCTCGGCGCGCTGGTCGTCGTCTGGCTCGGCAGTCGCGAAGTGATCGCCGGCCGGATTACCGTCGGGCAGTTCGTCGCCTTCAACGCTTACCTGACGATGTTGAGCTGGCCGATGATCGCCTTCGGCTGGGTGACGAACATGCTGCAGCGCGGCATGGCGTCCTGGAAGAGGATGTTGCAGGTCCTGGAAACAGAGCCAGCCATTGCGGATCGCGGATTGCGCCTTCAGGCCCTCGAAGGCCGGAATCAGGATTCATTGCCGATTCGCGGTTCGATCGAGTTCAGGGACCTCGTCTTCTCTTACGGTGACACGCGGGTGCTCGAGCATGTCTCGGCGACGATCGAGGCGGGGCAGACGGCGGCGTTGGTGGGCGTCACCGGATCGGGAAAGTCGACTCTGATCTCTCTGCTGGCGAGGCTCCACGACCCGCCGCCTGGCATGGTGTTCATCGATGGCGTCGACGTTCGCGAGATTCCGCTGGCGACGCTGAGGAGGGCGATCGGGTTCGTGCCGCAGGAACCGTTCCTGTTCTCTGACACCCTGGCGGACAATGTCGCCTTCGGATTGGACGGGTTGGAGGGGCAGGAAGGGGAGGAAGGGCAGGAAAGGCGTCACCAGCGGATCGTTGCCGCTGCCGCCGTCGCGCGTCTCGACAAAGACGTCGCCGATTTCCCCAAGGGCTACGACACGATGGTGGGAGAGCGCGGTATTACGCTGTCCGGCGGGCAGAAGCAGCGGACGGCCCTCGCGCGGGCGATCGTCATCGATCCCGCGATCCTGATTCTCGATGACGCGCTGTCGGCGGTGGACACCTACACTGAAGAAGAGATCCTGTCGCGCCTCCGCGGCGTGATGCGCGAGCGGACGTCGATCATCGTGTCGCACCGGATCTCCACCGTGCGCGACGCCGACGTCATCTTTTTGCTGGACAAAGGCCGCATCGCCGAGCGCGGCACGCACGACGAACTGGTCGGCCGCAACGGACTGTACGCCGAGCTCCACAAGAAACAGATGCTGGAGGAAGAACTCGCGGCCTCGTAACACAATGCTGATTGCTGATTCCTGATTCACGTGTCGCCATTTTGCAATTAGCATTCAGCAATTAGCATTTCCTCTCTATCTCTGCGGCGCGGCCGAGTCGCCCATCGCGATGACATCGGTGACGTGCTGCACGCGGATCGTGGCGGAATCGCTGCGCACCGCGACCACAACGGCGTCGCCGATCACCGATGGACCACGCACGCCTGAACGGGACGGACGGAAGAGCGTGAGCCGCTGCCCGACCCGGACGCCCTGGTCGATGCCCTGGTCGATGACCATCAATCGCCGCGGCGCGCCGATCATCTGACCCTGATCGGTCAATACGATCCGCGCCGCGCGATCGAATGCGGGCATGCCGGCCGGCTCGGGTGCGCGGACCGGCTCCGGCGTAAACGGCGCCAGCCGGTCTCCCGGCAACAGCTCGTCGCAGGCGTACACCACGACCGCCGCGGCCGTGTTCCGGTCCACCGAGACGATCTGCATCAGGCCGGCGGTGTGTTCGCCGGCGGCGCCGTCCGCGTCCGCGCTGGTGCGATACGAGCGGCGCGCGACGAGGTTCTGTCCCACTTCGAGACGGCCCGCGGTCCCGCCGTCGATGACCAGCTCGTCGCCTGCCGCGTACAGCCCCTTCCCTCCGGCGGATCGGGCCGATCGGATCGTGCCCAGCGATTCCGTCGGTGCTCCGGGCCTCGAGGGCCCGCACACGGAATCCCTGTCGTGATCCGGAACTGGTCTCAGCGACGGGCGGGGCGGCGGGGGCGGCACTACCAACCGCGGCGATGGCGGCGGAACAGGCAGGTTGATTCTGGCGTCACCGTGGACGTCGACGGTTTCGGACTGGTGTGCCAGCTTCAGTCGCAGCGTCGGCACTGCTTCGTCGGCGTCCGCGGCGACGGCGAATTGGACGACGCCATTCGCGAAGCCCTCCAGGTGAAAGGTGAGCCTGACCGCTGTGGCCGGCAAGGCGCTGAACGCATAGCGCCCGGCCTCGTCGGTGACGCCGGTCGCGAGGATGCGCCCGTCTTCCGAGGCCGCCACCACCGTGACGCCGGGCAGCACGCCGCCCGACTCGTCCGCGACCACACCGTGCACGCGGCCCGCTCCCGCGGGTGCGGACCCGGCGGTCCCGCCGAGAACGAGGAGGATGAGTAGAATCGTGGCGAGGGTCTGGATGGACTGCCGCATGACGCTTCGGAGCTCCCGATCCCGTATCGGCGCCTGATGGTGTTCACTTCATACATTGCTGATTGCAAAATGCTGATTGCTGATTTCAGCAGGATTTCCAGGCCGAATCAGCAATCTGCACTCCGCCGAAATCCAGCGCCGCTGGGTAATCGGGTAATCTGATCCCGTGTCCACAGACGATGACATCATCGGCAAGGCCTACGACGCCAGGCTGATGCGCCGCCTGCTGCAGTATTTGTGGCCCTACTGGCGGCAGGTCGTCCTCGCGTTCGTCACCATCATCGTCAGCGCTGTGTCTTCGCTGGTGCAGCCGTACCTGATCAAGGTCGCGATCGACCGCTACATCACCCGGCGCCAGATGGCGGGGCTCGATGGCCTGGCGGCGCTCTACCTGACCGTGCTCGCCGCCTCCTTCGCGGCCGAGTACTTCCAGACCTGGACGCTGCAGCTGACCGGGCAGCGGATCATGTACGACCTGCGGATGGCGATCTACCGCCACCTCCAGCGGCTGGACCTGCGCTATTACGACCGCAACCCGGTCGGCCGGCTGATGACCCGGGTCACCTCGGATGTGGATGTGCTCAACGACCTGTTCACCTCAGGGGTGGTGACCATCTTCGGCGACGTGTTCACGCTGGCCGGGATCATGGGCGTGATGCTGTGGATGAACTGGCGGCTGGCGCTGGTGGCGTTCTCGGTGCTGCCGCTGATCTTCTTGGTCACCCAGTGGTTCCGGCGCAATGTCCGCGATTCGTACCGGACCGTGCGCGGCCTGATCGCGCGGATCAACGCCTTCCTGCAGGAGAACATCACCGGCATGTCGACGGTGCAGCTGTTCCGGCGCGAGCGCATGAACTTCGCCCGCTTCGACGCCATCGATCGCGAGCACCGTGACGCCAACATCGACTCGATCTTCTATTACGCGGTGTTCTACCCCGCGATCGAGGTCGTCAGCACGCTCGCCACCTCGCTGATCATCTGGTACGGCGGCGGCAGCGTCTTGCGGCAGACGCTGACCCTCGGCGCGCTGGTCGCGTTCGTCCAGTACTCGCAGCGCTTTTTCCGGCCGATCAGCGACATGTCGGAGAAGTTCAACGTCATGCAGTCGGCGATGGCGTCGTCGGAGCGGATCTTCAAGCTGCTCGACGAACCGGTTGCGATCGAGTCGCCGGCGCAGCCGGATCGACGCCGGCCGCCGGCGCCGGGGCACATCCGCTTCGAGAACGTCTGGTTCGCCTATAACGACGACGACTTCGTCCTCAAGGACGTGAGCTTCGAGGTCAGCCCCGGCGAACGCGTCGGCATCGTCGGCGCCACCGGCTCCGGCAAGACGACGCTGATCAATTTGCTGCTGCGCTTCTACGACGTCACGCGCGGGCGGATTACGATCGACGGCGTCGACGTGCGCCGGCTCGATCTGGCCGACCTGCGCGGGCTGTTCAGCCTGGTGCTTCAGGACGTACACCTGTTCTCCGGCACGGTGGCCGACAACATCCGCCTCGGCAACCCGGCGATCGACGACGCGCGCCTGCGCGCCGCGGCGCGCGCGGTGCACGCCGAGCCGTTCATTCTGCGGCTCGCGGGCGGCTACGGCAACGCGGTCGCCGAACGCGGATCGACGCTGTCGGTGGGGCAGAAGCAGCTGCTGTCGTTCGCGCGCGCGCTGGCCTTCGACCCGCGGGTGCTGGTGCTCGACGAGGCGACGTCGAGCGTCGACACCGAGACCGAGTTGATCATCCGCGATGCGCTGCACGCGCTGATGGCGGAGCGGACCACGATCGCGATTGCGCACCGGCTGTCGACGATCCAGGACATGGACAAGATCCTGGTGCTGCACAAAGGACAGCTGCGCGAGTCCGGCTCGCACCAGGAACTGCTGGCGCAGCGCGGCATCTACTTCAAGCTGTTCGAGCTTCAGTACCGAGCGGCGGACCTGGAGACGTCAGCAGGTGCACGGGAGAAGTTAGAAGTGGAAGGATGACGCTTCAGTTCTAAGTTCTGAGTTCTAACTTCCCGAAGGGAGAGGCAGAGGTCTGGCCGGAAGGACCTCGGGAGGAGCGGGTCGCTTGAAGAATCGATCGAGGAAGCTCGGCG
>DATASG010000262.1:0-19014 GCA_036269295.1 Vicinamibacterales bacterium
GTCGCGGAACCCCTTCTGCGCCGCGCTGAGCGCGGCGCCTTCCACCGGCACGACTTCGCTGTGCGGATCCTCCGCGAGCGTGACGCTGGCGGTCTTCGCCACGCCGGTGCGATCGACGAACACCACCGGCACCGTCTCGCCCGGCTTGTGCCGCTGCAGCAGCGTCGCGATGTCGCCGGCGCCGGCAATCCTCTGCCCGTCGACCTGCTGGAGCTCGTCGTCTTCGTCGATTCCCGTGGCGTAAATCGGCCAGGTCGGCGGGACCAGGGCGCTCACACGCCAGCCTTGGCGCGACTCGAGGCGCAGGTCGCCGAGCCAGGCGCGTCCGGGACTGCGCTTGCGCATCGTGAACCCGGCACGCGAGAGCAGATGCGAATAGTCCGCCACCTCGTGGCCCTGAACGTAGCGGCCGACGAAGTCGCGGGCGAACGCCTTGTCGCCGCTGACCGCCGCTAGCGTCGCCTCGGCGTCGGCGATCGTGTACGGATGATCGACGTACCCTTCGCGGCCGCCGCCCGGTTTGCCGTAGGTCTTCCACATCGCCCGCATGAAATCGTCCAGCGACACGCGCCCGTCAGTGCGATCGCGCAGCGTCAGATCGAGCGCCAGCGCAATCGCGCCGCCGTACGGGTAATACGAAATCACGGTGGTGGACCAGTTCGTGCGATCGATGGCACGGCCGCCGTCGATGAACGGCGCCATGCGGCTCATCTCTTCGGCCGAGCGCACCAGATGGCCCGGGCCAAGCGCCACGCTCTCGATCAGCCGTCCGAACGTGCGCGCGGTCGAGGCCAGGTCCTCGAGCCCGGCGCGCTGCATCGCCAGCGGGCCGTAATACTGCGTGAAGCCTTCAGCCAGCCACAGCTCGCCCGAAACGTTCGCGCGATCGAAGTCGAACGGCTCGAGCCCCTTCGGGCGGATGCGTTCGACGTTCCAGCAATGGAAGAACTCGTGCGCCACCGTGTCCAGCAGGTTGGTCCGGTTCGAGGCGATCGAGCCGGCTGAGGTAATCACCGTGCTGTTGCGATGTTCCATGCCGTCGCCGTCGGCGTACGGCAGGTAGTCGGCCAGGAAGGTGTAGTTTCCGGGTTCGTACTCGGGATACTCGCCGTAGATCGCGCCCTCTTGGCGGACGATTTTCTCGACGTCCTTGACGTAGGCGTCGAGCTCCGCCGCGGTGCCGGTGTGATGGAGCGAAAACCGGAACGTGTGGGCGTCGACGGTGAACTGACGGATGCTCACCGGCCCGAACTCGACCGGGCTGTCCATCAAGTACTGAAGGTTCGGCGCGCTGAATTCGAACACCTCGGGGACAGACCTCGTCGTCGATTCCCGAGTCCTGTCTCCGTGCAGCTGCGTCGCCACCTGCCAGTGCAGGCCGGCGGGCTGCTCGAGACGAACGGTCACCGGACGATCGTCGAGGCCGTGTGCCCACATGATCGCCGCGGGCATGTTGACGTGCGCGTGGGTCGTGTCGATCGCGAGGTAGGTCCCATCCACGCGATCGCCGAACACCTTGTACTTGACGGTGACGTTGCCGCCGTGTCCTGCCACGTTCCACCCGTACGGGTCTGGCCGTGTCGTCGGCAGCTCACGGCCGTCGGCGGCGAACGCGTGCACGTCGTAGACGTTCTTGGCGAAATCGTGGAGCGAGTAGCGCCCCGGCGACGAGCGGCTCATGCGCAGCTCGAGTGTCCCGTTTCCGACTTCCGCAAACGAGGCTTCGACCTGCATCCAGCGGTGCTGCGGCTCGGGAAAGGAGAGCGTGTACCGTACCGGCGCCGCGGCGTGAAACGACACCGAGGCGGCGACCAGAAGAAAGGCGACCAGGAAATGCTTCACCAGGCCGATGCTAACACGCGCCAGGACAAGCACCCGTTATCGCGGATCGCTGATCGCCGACGGCCGGCCCACACCGGCCGCGAGCCCTCAACCGTGACCTGCGTCGTCGCGCGCAAGGACGCACAGAAACTCGAACATCAGGTTCGCCGCCAGCAGCGCCGTGATTTGACCGGGTCCATCGAACGGCGGCGCCACCTCGACGATATCGCCGCCGACGAAGGTGAGGCCGGACAGACCGCGGACGAGCTGCTGCGCCTCGTGGCTGGTGAGGCCGCCGACCTCGGGCGTGCCGGTCCCCGGCGCGAAGGCGGGATCGACGGAGTCGATGTCGAAGGTCATGTACGCGGGCCCGCTGACGACGCGGCGGATCTGCTCGATCGTCCAGGCGATCCCCCGCGCCTTCACCTGATCGATGTCGATCATCGTGATCCCGTGCTCGCGGTGGAAGTCGAAGTCGTCCTCGCCGTAGATCGGCCCCCGGATGCCCACCTGGATGAACCGCTTGCCCTCGATCAGGCCTTCCTCGATGGCGCGGCGGAACGGCGTGCCGTGAAAGTACTTGCCGCCGAAATACTCGTCCCAGGTATCAACGTGCGCGTCGAACTGCACCACCCCGAGCGGGCCGTGCCGCTTCGCAAGCGCGCGCAAGATCGGCAGCGAGATCGAATGATCGCCGCCGATCACGATCGGCCGCGCGCCGGCACCGGCGATCGCGGCGATGCGCTCGGCCACGACCTGGTAGCACTGCTCGATGCTGACCGGCGGCGCGTCGATGTCGCCGATGTCCGCGACGTTCAGGCGATCAAACGGCGCCACTTGCTGGAAGTAGCTGTAGGGGCGGATCAGCGATGACTGCGCCCGCACTTCGCGCGGCCCGAACCTCGCGCCGGGCCGGTACGAGGTGCCGCCGTCGTACGGGACCCCGACGATGGCGACGTCGAGGCCCCGCGGATCCTCCAGGTGCGGCAGCCGCATGAACGTCGCCGGGTGGGCAAACCTGGGCGACTTGAAGCTCTGACGTGGCTGGTGCGTCATCGATTTTGATTGTAAGGGGCTTGGGCTCCGAAGGCAGCCGCCCAGCGGAGGCGGGACGGATCGGGGCTGCTGCTATAGTGCGGCGCAGATGGCGAAGGCAAAACTGCACGGCAGTCTGAGCGGGATCGAGTACTTCACGTTCGGCTTCGGAACGATGATTGGTGTCGGCTGGCTGGTCCTGATGGACGACTGGCTGACCCGCGGCGGTCCGGCCGGCGGCATTCTCGGATTTCTGTTGGGTGGCCTGCTGCTGTTTCCCATCGCGCACACCTACGGCCGGCTGGTCCAGCGGATTCAGGACGCGGGTGCGGAGATCGCCTACACCGAGGGAGTGATGCCGGCGCCGATCAGCTTCGCCGCCGGCTGGACGATGGTGTTGTCGTACGCGATCGTGTGCCCGTGGGAGGCGGTCGCGACCGGCAACCTGCTCGCGCGCGTGTTTCCCGCCTTGAACAGCTATCAGCTGTACGCGATCGGCGGCAGTCCGATCTACGCGCCACGGCTCGCCGTCGGCCTGGCGCTGACCGCGCTGGTCGCCGGCGTCAACTACCGGGGCATCAAGCCGAGCGGCATCTTTCAGGACGTGATGACGTTTGGTCTGCTCACGACCTTCGCGATCTTCACGCTGCTCGGGTTCGCCAAGGGCTCCGGGACGAACATGCAGCCGCTGTTCGCGCCTGGACAGACGCCGTGGCTGTCGATCTTCCTCGTGCTGCAGATCGTCCCCTACTTCATGACCGGCTTTGAGTCGGTGGCAAAAGGCTCCGAAGAGGCGAAGGCTGGATTCGATCCCCGCAACTTCACGCGCGCGATCTACGCCGCGCTCGCCGCCGGTTTTCTCTTCTACGTGCTGATCATCGCTGTGGTCACCTACGTCTATCCTTGGCAGGAAATCGTGTCAGGCCACGTGCGCACGGAGGTGGCATTCGAGCGGACGTTCGGGTCGCATCGCATCGCGCAGCTGATTCTGTTCGGCGCCTTTCTGTCGCTGTTGAAGATTTTCAACGGCAACTTCGTCGCCTCGACGCGCATGCTCTACGCCATCGGCCGGCGCAACCTGGTGCACCCGTCGCTCGGACGCGTCCACGCGACCTACGGAACGCCGGTGGCGGCGATCGCGCTGATGGCGGCACTGACCGCGGCGGCGGCGATGTTCGGGGACGCGATCCTGGTGCCGATCACCGAGGTCGGATCGCTCGCGGTTGGGGTCGGCTGGCTCTCTGCCTGCGTCGCCTATCTCCTGAGGCGGCGCGGCTATTTGGCGGCGGCGGAATCGCCGGCGATGGCGTGGCTCGGCTGCGCGGTCAGCGCCGCGATCATCCTGATGAAGGTCGTGCCGTCGGTCCCCGGCAGCTTCACGCGTCCTGAGTGGATCGCGTTCGCCGCCTGGTCGGGTTTCGGGTTGGTTGTCTGGCGGCTCAGACCCAGACGAATCTGATCACTGGTGTTTTATCGTTCTTGTTTAACCCCGGAGACCGCTGAGCACGCCGAGAGACAAAACGCTTGCTCTGCGGTCTTTGCGATCTCCGCGGTTTTTCTGCTCACGGCTGCTGATCGAGGGCTTGCTGGACGAAATCGTCCTGGGGGATGCCGCCAAGAATCTCGATCTGATCGTTGACCACGGTCTTGGGAACGCCGGTCACACGGTACTTTCGCGCCAGATCGGGAAATTCCGTCGCTTCCACCGCGTAGGCGGTGATGTGCGCATTGGCGAACGCCATCTCATGCGCGAGGCTGACCGCCCGCGGACAATGCGGTCAAGTCGGGGTCGAGAACACCTGAATCGTGGTCGGGGTGTTTACTGCGGCGATGCGTGCGCGGTTGGCCGGCGTCAGCTGCGATTGGTGGCCTCCGGCCAGCATCAGCGCCTGCACCAACGATACGAACTCGTAGCCGGCCGGCGTGCCGAGAAACCGGATGCGCGTGTCGCGCGCTTCTCCCGACCCGTCCTGGGTCAGCAGCGCCAGCGCCGGCACGCGGTCGATGCCGTACTGCTCCGCGGTGTCTTTCTCCAGCACGAAGTTCACCTCCTCGACGGCGATCTTGTCGGAGAGCGCCGGCAGCTCGTCCAGGATCTTTCGCGTCTGCACGCACGCCTCGCAGTCGAGCGTCTGGGTGAAGAACAGCACCCGGACGGGGACGGTCATCTCATCGAACGATTCGCGCAGCTTTTCCTGATCGGCCGGGGAGAGCAGGGACATCCTGTGAGTATGACAGCGGTCCAGGGCTGGGGGCTAGGGGGGAGGGGCTGGGGACTGGGGGTGGGGGCGGGGCCTCAAGAGCTTGACGGCCGGCGATGAGCGTAGAGCGACTCTTCTCTACCCAACACCAACCACGCGGGTATCTCAACCCCCAGCCCCCAGCCCCTACTTGAAGAGATCATCAAACGCCTGACGCGCACTGCTCGAGCCGCCGGACGGCCCTGCCGCGGCGTCACGATTCTGCGGCGTGCTCGTCTGACGTTCAATCGTCGTGCGCGGCGAGTAGAGCGCGCAGTCGTTGCGAGCGTCCTTCGGCGCGACGCGCGCCGGCAGCTTGTCGCTCTGCGTGCACTCCCACCGGGCGCTGGTGTCGAACGACACGCACTGGACGCAGCTGTGCAGGGCGACCCCGCATTTGGGACACCCACTGTCGTCAGCGATCGGCAGCGCCAGCAGGGTGCCGCAGCGCGCGCAGCGGCAGACCTCATGTGCCGCCATCAGGTTCGGCGTCTTCGGTCCGGCGGCATCCTGCAACTGCCGTCCAGGCGCCCGGTCCTGCTTCGGCGGACGGGCAGGCGCCGGGCCCTTCGAGCCACGGGGCTTGTTGTCGTCCTGATAGCCGCGCTGTCTGTACTTGCGGTCGCTCATCTGTGGCTTGGCTGCCGGCGCGCGGGCTCGCGCATCGCTACGCGATTACACCATTGCGCTCCACCTGCTGGCAACACATCCTGCGCAGGCGGTGGGATAATGCCGGATTCACGGCATGACCGACGAAACGCCCGTCCCGCCGCCGCGCCAGCAGATCTCGAAGCTGCTCGAGGCGTGGGCCGGACAGGACCCGGCTGCCCGCGAGGCGCTGGTCCCCATCGTCTATGACGAGCTCCACCGGCTCGCGCACCATTACATGCGAACGGAGCGTGCCGGCCATACCCTGCAAACGACAGCGCTCGTCAACGAAGCGTACCTGCGTCTGGTGGACGTGTCGCGCATGGAATGGCGTGATCGCGCGCACTTCTTCGCGATCGCCGCGACCATGATGCGCCGCATCCTGGTCGACCACGCCCGCGCCCATGCGCGCGACAAGCGCGGCGGCGGCGTGGTCATGACCTCGATTAGCGACGATGTCGTGGCACCGGCGCCTGACGTCGACGTGATCGCGCTTGACGATGCGCTCGAGCGGCTGGCACAAGTCGACCCGCGGCAAGCGCGCCTGGTCGAGCTGCGGTATTTCGCCGGGCTGACGATCGATGAGACGGCCGAGGCGCTCGGCATCTCGTCGGGCACGCTCAAGCGTGAGTGGGTGATCGCCAAGGCGTGGCTCTATCGCGAGCTGCACGGACGATGACCACGGTCGAGCGCTGGGCTCGCATCAAGCAGATCGTCTCCGGAGCTCTCGATCTGGGCGCAAGTGAGCGCAGCGTGTATCTGACCGAGTCGTGCGGCGATGATCCGGAGATCCAGCGTGAAGTCGAGAGCCTGTTGTCGGCGCACCAGAGCGCCGGCACCTTCCTCGAGACACCGCGACGCATCCCGGCCGCCGTGCCCGCCGACCTGACCGGGCGCACGATCGCCAGTTACACGATCGAACGCCGGATCGGCGCCGGCGGAATGGGCGAGGTCTACCTGGCGCGGGACGCCAAGCTCGATCGGCCGGTGGCCCTCAAGCTGCTGTCGCGCGACCTCGCGCTCAACGCCGATCGCCTGCGCCGGTTTCACGCCGAGGCGCGAGCCGCGTCGTCGCTCAATCATCCGCATATCCTGGTCATCCACGACTTTGGCGAGCTGGACGGACGGCCGTTCATCGTCTCTGAATACGTCGAAGGCGAGACGCTGCGCCAGCGGCTCGCGAGCGGCGCCCTGCCGGTCGCTGAAGCAGTGGCGGTCGCGCTGCAGGTCGCCGCCGCGCTTGGCGCCGCGCATGCGCGCGGCCTGATCCATCGCGACATCAAACCCGAGAACGTGATGCTCCGGCCCGACGGCTACGCCAAGGTGCTCGACTTCGGGCTCACCAAGCTGGCCGCGCCCGACCATCCCGACGCGGATGGCGCCGACGCGCGAACCATCCCCGGCCTGGTCATGGGGACGCCGAGGTATATGTCGCCGGAGCAGGCGCGCGGCAAGGAGCTCGACGCGCGTAGCGATATCTGGAGCCTGGGCGTGCTGCTCTACGAGATGGTCGCCGGCCGGCCGCCGTTCGCGGGAGCGACGCACGCAGACACCATTGGCGCCATCGTCGGTGTCGAGCCGCTGCCGCTGGGGCTGCAGGCGCCCGCCACGCCGCCGCAGCTCGAGCGCATCGTCGCCGGCGCGCTGAAGAAGAACCGCCTCGATCGTCCGGCGTCTATGGCCGACCTCATCGCCGATCTCACCGCCCTCACGCGCCAGCTCGACGCGGAAGAGCCCGCCAGCCCGCCGGCCCCGTCCAGCCTGATCACGCAGCCCGACGCGTCGTCGACGCCGCGCAGCCCCGCCCCCACCCGCACCCGCCTCATCGTGATGCCGTTCCGGCTGCTGCGGCCGGACACCGAAATCGATTTCCTCGCCTTCAGCCTGGCCGATGCCATCGCCACCACGCTCTCCAGCCTGGACTCGATGATCGTCCGATCGAGCATGACCGCGTCGCGGTTCACTGGCGATCCGATCAACCTGCCGGCGATTGCCGAGGCGGCGCAGGTCGACGCGGTGCTCACCGGCACGCTGCTGCGCGTCGGCAGCCAGCTCCGCGTCAATGCCCAGCTGCTCTCCGCCCCAGAAGGCACCATCGTCTGGTCCGCGCGGATGGACGTGCCGATCGACGACGTGATCCGCATTCAGGACGAGCTCGGTGAACGGATCGCCGACTCGCTCGCCCTGCCGCTGACGCCGCGCGATCACGAGGCGCTGCGCCGCGACGCGCCCGCGAGCCCACGCGCCTACGAGCTCTACCTGCGCGGCAACAACCACTTCTACGACGTCGAGCAGTGGACGGTCGCGCGCGATCTGTTCGTCGAGTGCGTTACCGAAGATCCGGGGTTCGCGCCCGCGTGGGCGCGGTTGGGCCGCTGCTACCGGCTGACGGCCAAGTTTCGCTCCAAGACGATCGAGGATGTGCGCGAGAACCTGAAGCGCGCCGAGATGTCGTTCCGGAAAGCATTCGAGCTGAACCCGGACCTGCCCATCGCGCATCACTTGTACACGAACCTGGAAACGGACCTCGGACGCGGTGAAGAGGCGGTGCTCCGTCTGGTCCGGCGCGCTCGCCAGCGACGCGCCGATCCCGATCTGTTCGCCGGCCTGGTGCACGCGTGCCGCTATTGCGGTCTGCTCGACGCATCGGTTGCGGCGCATGTTCGCGCGCGTCACCTCGACCCGCATATCACGACGAGTGTCGGACCGACCTACTGGATGCTCGGCGAATTCGAGCAGGCGATCGAGGGTGGCTTCTCCGGATTCTTCGTCGGTCTGCCGCAGATCTCCCTCGGTCGTGAGGCTGAGGCGATCGCCGTGGCCCGCGCCTCCGCCGCGGTCGTTCGCGATCCAACGACGCGGTCGTACCAGACGGTACTGCCGCTGCTGCTCGAGGGGCGCGCCGGCGAGTGCCTGCGGATCCTCGACGAGCTGGCGCCGCGCAATCCGGATCCGGAGTCCGTGTACCACATCGCACGGACCTACGCGCGCCTTGGCGCAACCGAGCCGGCGCTGGCGCAGCTCGAGCGCGCCGTCGATATGGGGTTTCTGAACCACGCGACGTTCGCGCGCGATCCGTGGCTGGAGCCGCTGCGCGAGAGCGCGCGATTCACCGACGCACTTGCGCGCGCTCGCCGCCGTCAGGACGAGGCCGCGCGCAAGTTTCGTGACGCCGGAGGCGAGCGGCTCCTCGGCCTCGCTTAGCGGCTGGTGGTGGAGCTCTTCTTCGTCGGATCGTCGCTCGGGTTGACGTAATTCACGACGAACGGGCCGTTGCCGTAGATCTGCACCACCACTTCACCCTTGGCGGCGGCGAAGTGACGCATCTCCTTCGGCATCTTCAGGAACGATCCCGCCGGGAATTCGTGCAGGCCCGCGTCGCTGAACGCGTCGCCCATTCCGGCCCTGAACGTCCCGGAGATGACCACGATGTTCTCGTCGGTAGGATGGGTGTGGACGGGAATCTTGTAGCCGTCGGGGAATTTCAACCGGAGAGTGAAGAACCCCGGCTTGAACGGATCGCCGTCGAGCACCGCGACTTGGGCGCCCGCGGGCAGAACCGGCGGGGCCGGGCCCCACTTCAGGTCGCCAGGGGTCAGGATCACATGCGCCGCGGGTGCCATCTTCTTGGCCGCCGGCTTCGAGGTCTGGGCCGCGGCCGCACCGGCGCTCAGGCCTGCGATCAGAGCAATTGCGAAGATCTTCTCGTTCATACGTCCTCCTACCCTGTTAAGCGACGTGGAAGCGGAAATCGGATCAGGGCAGCTCCCGCATGAAAGCCGCCAGGTGCGGACCCCAGATGGCCGGCAGTGAGTGCGTGCCGTGGCCGCGGGTCCGATCGGTGGTCGGCAGCAGGATGTAGCGGCCGTGCGCCACACGCGGCATCAGCTTCTCCATGATCCCCAGCTCCGGCGGATTCACCACGTCGTCCGCCGAGTTGATAGCCAGGAGGTGCGCCGTGATCTTCTCGAGTTGTGCCGAGGGATCGTAGTCGCGCGAGGAGTTGAACTGGTAGAGCATGTCGTTGGCATCGTTGGCGGCAAGCCGCGCCTTCAGCTGATCCTCGTACCACGTGTCCGCGGCGTCGCGCGTCGGCCCTGATTTGTGCCAGCCGATCGGGCTGCTGGTCATCAGCATCAGGATGTTGATCGCGCCGACCATGCCAGCGTGAGGCGGCTCGGTGTAGTCGCCGTTCTTGTAGGCGGGATCCTTGGTGATGCTCTCCATCAGCATCGTGCGCATGACCCGGTTGCGCCCTGCAATCTGCGTCGGTGCGCTGGCGAGCGGCACCAGGCCGTCGACGAAGTCGGGATACGTCTCGCCCCATAGCCAGCACTGCATCGCGCCCATCGAGGTGCCGAGCACGAGCCGGAGGTGGTTCACCTTCAAGCCGTCGACCAGCATCGTGTGCTGGGCGCGAACCATGTCGTCGTAGCTGTACTTGGGGAACCGCGCGTGCATGCCGTCGCTCGGCTTGCTCGACTTCCCGTGGCCGATCCCGTCCGGCAGGATGATGAAGTAGCGGCTGGCGTCGAGCACCTGGCCGGCGCCGAACAGCTCGCCGCCGAAGGTCTGCGACAGAAACGCCGCGCCTGTCCCGCCGGTGCCGTGGAGGATCATCACCGCGTTGCGGACGACGCCCGAGGCGTCACGCTGCGGCGTGCCGATCGTCCGGTAGTGCAAGTTGAGCGCCGGGAGCGTCTCGCCGGAGCCGAAGTGGAAGTCGCGGGCCGCGAAGTCGCCGTCGACCGGCGCCGGGAAGTCCGCCGCGACGGCCGCCGGCGCGGTGGCAAGGGATATCAGGGCGACCGCCGCCGACACCAGAAAAAGCCTCATTCGAACGCTCCTTGATTCGGTTCTAATATCTCACATGCCTGCTACCCTCCATCGGCTGACCCTGGGGATCGCACTTCTGCTGCTGGCCGCCTCCGCCGCGGTCCGCACCCAGACGCCGCGGCCCATGGGCATCGTCGATCTGCTCAGCATTCCGAGAATAAGCGACCCGCAGCTGTCGCCCTCCGGCAACGAGGTGCTGTACGCGCGCGCCGACGCCGACTGGAAGAGTGGACGTCGCCTGTCGCATATCTGGCGCCAATCGATCGACGGCGGCCAGCCGGTGCAGCTCACCAGCGGCGCCGAGGGCGAGAGCGACCCGCGCTGGGCGCCCGATGGCAGGACGATCGCGTTCGCCGCCAAGCGCGGCGACAACGAGTTCGCGCAGATCTACCTGCTGCCGGTCGACGGCGGCGAAGCGCGTCAACTGACGACGCATGCGAGCGCGGCGTCGGAACTGACCTGGGCGCCCGATGGCGCCGCGATCTACTTCAAGGCGCCGGACGCGAAGACCGCCGACGAAAGGGCCCGCGAGAAGGCTCGAGACGACGTCTACATCTACGACGAGAACTACAAGCAGACCCACATCTGGAAGGTGACGGTGGCGTCGAAAACCGAATCGCGGGTCACCGACGGCGACTTCTCCGTGACCAACTACGACCTCTCGGAGGACGGGCGCAAGCTGACCTACCTGCGCGCGCCGACCCCGCTGCTCGGCGACGGCGATCGGAGCGAAGTCTGGGTCGCCAACGCCGACGGCGCCAACGCGGTGCAGATCACGAAGAACAACGTGCAGGAAACCAACCCGGCGATCTCGCCCGACAACGCCAACGTGCTCTTCTTGTCAGGATCCAATGCGCGCTTCGAGACCTACTACAACGGCCGTCTGTTCGTGGCCCCCGCTTCGGGCGGCCCCGCGCGCGTGGTCGTCGGCGAGAACGAGCCGATCGACGTCGACCGCGCAATCTGGTCGAAGGACGGCAAATCGATCTACTTCCTGGCCAACCTCGGCGTTCACGAGGAGATCTTCGTGGTGCCGCTCTCCGGCGGCAAGCCGAGACAGATCACGAACGGGAAGCACAGCCTCAGCAGCTGGTCGCTGACCGCCGATCGATTCGCCTTCATCGCCGCCGACTCTCACAGCGGCGGCGAGGTCTGGACGATGGCCCCGAACGATACCGCCCCCAGACAGATCACCCACGTGTTCGACTATCTCGGACGCGACATCAAGCTCGGCGCCCAGGAAGCCATCACCTGGAAGGGAGCCGACGGCGTCCCCGTTGAGGGGCTGGTCACCTATCCGGTCGACTACAAGGCCGGCCGGAAATACCCGCTCGCGGTGATGACCCATGGCGGACCGCAGGCGGCCGACAAGTACAGCGTCGGATCGATGGCTTACGAAATTCAGGTGCTCGCCGGCAAGGGCTACGCCAGCCTGCAGCCGAACTACCGCGGCAGCACCGGCTACGGCGATGCTTTCCTGCGTGACATGGTCGGGCACTATTTCCAGAACGCGCACCTCGACGTCATGGCCGGCGTCGACGAGCTGATTCGCCGCGGCGTCGCCGATCCGGATCGGATGGTGAAGATGGGGTGGAGCGCCGGCGGACACATGACCAACAAGATCATCACCATCACCGATCGCTTCAAGGCGGCGTCGACCGGCGCCGGCGTCGCGCAGTGGATGTCGATGTACGCGCAGAGCGACATCCGCTCCTATCGCACGCCCTGGTTCGGCGGCACGCCGTGGCAGGTTGACGCGCCGATCGAAGCCTACTGGAACAACTCGCCGCTCAAGGACGTCGCGAGGGTGAAGACGCCGACCCTGTTTTTCGTCGGTGAGAAGGATCCCCGCGTGCCGATGCCGCAGTCGCTTGAGATGTATCGGGCGCTCAAGAGCAACGGCGTGCCGACGCATCTCTACGTCGCGCCACGCGAGCCGCACGGCTGGGGCGAACTTCGTCATCAGCTCTCGAAGCTGAACGCCGAGATCGAATGGTTCGAAAAATACGCGACCCAGCGGCCGTTCACGCCGGAACGGGCGCCGGGCGACGACAAGAAGGACTCGAAGACGAATTGATGCGCACCTTCACCGCCGCGATCGTGCTGGCCGCGGCCATATCCGCGCCCGCCTTCGCCGCGCCGAAGCCGATGTCGCTCGTTGACCTCGCCAACCTCCGGCGAATCGCCGGAGGAGCGCAGCTGTCGCCTGATGGACACACGCTCGTGTACGGACTCAGCTTCACCGACTGGAAGCTGGGGCGGCTCGTCTACAACCTCTGGCGCCAGGACGTCGCCGGTGGCGCGCCGGTCCAGCTGACCTTCGGCGACAACGACGTACCGATCATCCAGTTCTCTCCCGACGGCAAGACGATCCTGTTCATCCGCGATGGCCAGTTCTGGCTGATCACGCTCGACGGCGGCGAGCCGCGGGCGCTGACCAGGCACGCAACGCCGCCGAGCGCACCGCAATGGTCGCCCGACGGCACCGCCGTCTACTTCATCGCCGCCGATCCGCCGTCCGCCGAGGATCGTGAGCGCGCGCGCCTGCGCGACGATGTGTATGCGGCCGACGAGACCTACCGGCATCGCCAGCTCTGGAAGATCGTCGTCTCCACCGGCGCCGAAACCCAACTGACGAGTGGCGAGTTGACGGTCAAGAGCTACAGCCTGGCGGCCAACGGCAAGCGGATGGCGGTGCAGCGCGCGCCAAGCCCGGCCGACATGGACGCCTACCGGGGCGAAGTATGGGTGATGGACGCCGACGGCGGGAACCCGCGCGTTCTGACCAGCAACGCCGTGGAAGAAAAATCCCTCGACATCTCACCCGACGGCACGCAGGTGCTTTTCACCGCCGACACCAACGAGCAGTTCGAGTTCTATTACCCGACGAACCTCTTCATCGTGTCCGCGTCCGGCGGCGCGCCGCGGCTCGCCGCGCCAGACGTCTCGTTTTCGTTCGATCAGGCGGCGTGGGCGCCCGACGGCAGGTCGATCTTCGCCAACGTCAACATGGGCGTTCACACCGAGTTCTTCCGCGTCGACGTCGCGGCGAGGCGCGCGCAGCAGCTGACCGACGGTGAGCATTTCATCGCCCCCGGGTGGTCCGCCGTGCCCCGCGCCGGGAAAATCGTCTTTCAGATGGACGAACCGGCCCGGTGGGGCGAGGTCTGGACGCTGCCGATGACCGGCGAGCGTGTCGCGCCCGCGCGCGTGACGCATCAGTTCGACACGCTCGAGCGCGACTTCGCGATCCCGCGTCAGGAAAAGGCCGAGTGGAAGGGCGCCGACGGGGCCGCCATCGAAGGGGTGCTGTTCTATCCGGCCGACTACCGCGTCGGCCAACGCTACCCTCTCGTCGTGCAGCTCCACGGCGGCCCGATGGAGTCCGACAAGTTTGGGATCGGCGCCGGTTCGACGCTCTTCAACGTGCCGGTGCTGACCGGCAAGGGCTACCTCGTCCTCCGGCCGAACTACCGCGGCAGCGCCGGCTACGGCCCCGCCTTCGCCCGGGAGATCAACAACGGCTACTTCCATGAGATGGCGCCCGACGTCCTGCGCGGCATCGATGCGCTGATCGCGCGCGGGCTCGTGGATCCGGATCGCCTGGTGCTGACCGGGTGGAGCGCGGGGGCCACGTTGGTCGACAAGATCGTGACCATCACGGATCGGTTCAAGGTGGCCTCGTCGACGGCGGGCATCTCGAACTGGATCTCGCTCTACGGCCAGACCGACAGCACGTCGTTCCGTCGCACCTGGTTCGGTGGCACACCCTGGCGCAAGGACCTGCCGTTCGATCTGTTCTGGGACAACTCCCCGATCAAGGACGTGTCGCGCGTCAAGACACCGACGCTCTTCTTCGCCGGTGAGACCGACACGCGCGTGCCGAAAGAGCAGTCGGTTGAGATGTTTCGCGCCTTGAAGAGCTTGAATGTGCCCACCGCGCTGCTGATCGCGCCCAACGAAGGACATCAGTGGACCGCCCTGACACGTGTGCTGCACAAGGCGAACGTCGAGCTGGAATGGTTCGAGAAGTACGCTAACGGACGAGCTTATACCTGGGAGAAAGCCCCTTCCTCTTAGGAATTTGACAGTTACGTGAAAGATTTCACAAAATAGGCGCTGCCACGTTGGAAGCGGAACAAGAGTAAGCTGCTCCTTCTTCCTCGCTCGTTCGTCCCGCGTCGCGAAGCCGATCGATGTCGCAGATCTTTCATCGCAGCGCCAACACGATTGCTCGGGTCAGCATCTTCGGGGCGGTTTTTTTCATCGCCGGCCTGCTGGGACTGTTTGCCCAGGTCAATCGGTCACCGTGGGTCACCGACGTCAACGTCGCCCGCGAACAGCCGATTCAGTTCAGCCACGAGCGTCACGTCGCCGGCAACGGCATCGACTGCCGCTACTGCCATACCTCGGTCGAGGACTCCTCGTTCGCCGGCATCCCGCCGACCAAGACCTGCATGAACTGCCATTCGCAGATCTTCGCGAACAGCCCGTTCCTCGAGCCGGTGCGCGACAGCTTTCGCACCGGACGCTCGATCGAGTGGACGCGCGTGCATGACCTGCCCGACTTCGTCTACTTCAACCACAGCATCCACGTGAACAAGGGCGTCGGCTGCACCACCTGCCACGGTCAGGTCGATCGCATGCCGCTGATGTGGCAGGAGAAGTCGCTGCAGATGGAGTGGTGCCTCGACTGCCACCGCAGCCCGGAGCGCTACGTGCGGCCGCGCGCCGACGTGTTCCGCGTCGACTACCAAGCGCCCGCCAACCAACTCGAGCTGGGCCGCCGGCTCGTCGCCGAATATCAGATTCAGAAACTCACGAGCTGTTCCACGTGCCACCGATGAGAAAAGAACGTGATCGGGGCTTGACCCAATTCTGGCGAACGCTCGACGAGCGTATTGACGACCCGTCGTTTCGTGAGCATCTGTACAACGAGTTCCCTTCCCAGATCGAGGCGATCACCGATCCGGTGGCGCGCCGCACGTTCCTCAAGCTGATGGGCGCATCGCTGGCGCTCGCCGGCGTCACTGCCTGCACCAAACAGCCGGCGGAGACAATCGTCCCCTACGTCAAGCAGCCAGAGGAGCTGATTCCCGGCCAGCCGCTGTTCTACGCGACCTCGATGCCGCTCGGCGGCGTCGTCACCGGCCTGCTCGTCGAGAGCCACGAGGGCCGCCCGACCAAGATTGAAGGCAACCCGCTGCACCCGGGCAGCCTCGGTGCCACCGATGTCTTCGCCCAGGCCGCCATCCTCGGCCTCTACGACCCCGATCGCTCGCAGACGCTGACGAACCTCGGCGAGATCCGCCCGTGGTCGTCGTTCCTGGGCGCGATCAACGCCGCGCTGACCGCGCAGAAACCCCTCAAGGGCGCCGGCCTTCGCCTCCTCACCGAGTCGGTCAGCTCGCCGACGCTGGCGGCGCAGATCCGCGAGCTGCTCACGCGCTTCCCGTCGATGAAGTGGCACCAGTGGGATCCGGCGAGCCGTGACAACGCTCGCGCCGGCTCGAAGCTGGCCTTCGGCGAATACGTCGACGCGCAGTACCGCTTCGAACAGGCCGACGTCATCGTCTCGCTCGACGCCGATTTCCTCGGCGCTGGACCGGGAGGATTGCACTACGCCCGCCAGTTCGCCGCCAGACGACGTCCGGAAAACGCCGATCGCATGAACCGCCTCTACGCCATCGAGAGCATGCCGACCTCGACCGGAGCCCGGGCCGATCACCGCCTGCCAATGCGGCCGGGCGGAATCGAGGGCCTTGCCTGGTTGCTCGCGGCTGGAGTCGGCGTCGCTCGCGCGCGCGCGGGTCTCGGCGCCGCCGCCCAAGACGCTGTGCCGACCGGAGAAGCGGTCCGCGGCGGTGCGGTGCAGTCACACCTCGGCGCCGAGACGATGCGCAAATGGATCGCCGCCGTCACCCGGGATCTGCAGGCGCATCGCGGCAGCAGCCTCGTCATCGCCGGTGACGGTCAACCGCCCGCGGTCCACGCCCTCGCTCATGCGATGAACCAGGCGCTCGGCAACGTCGGCAAGACCGTGCTCTACACCGACACGGCCGAGGCCGAACCGATCAACCAGCTCGAGTCGATCCGCGATCTGGTCGCCGACATGAACGCCGGTAGCGTCGACCTGCTCGTCATCGTCGGCGGCAACCCGGTCTACTCGGCGCCGGCTGATTTCAAATTCGCCGAGGCGATGAGCAAGGTTCAGCTCCGCGCCCACCTCAGTCTCTACGACGATGAGACGTCGGCGCTGTGCCATTGGCAGATTCCGGAGGCGCATTTCCTCGAGGCATGGAGTGATGGGCGCGCCTTCGACGGCACCACCTCGATCGTCCAACCGCTGATCGCGCCGCTCTATGGCGGCAAGTCGGCGCACGAAGTGCTGGCGGCGATGAGCGAACGTCCAGAGCGCTCGGGCCACGACATCGTCCGCGATTTCTGGTCCGCCTCGAATCGGACACTGCCGGCGTCCGAGTTCGAGTCCGTGTGGCGCCGATGGCTGCACGACGGCGTGATGCCGAACACAGCGTTCACGCCCAGAAGCGTCGAGGTTGCCCAATCAGCAATCAGCAGTCCTAAATTTGCATTGCCGCAAACCGGCCTCGAGATCGCTTTCCGTAACGATCCATCAGTCTTGGATGGCCGGTATTCGAATAACGGCTGGCTGCAGGAGCTGCCCAAACCGATCACGCGCCTGACCTGGGACAACGCCGTGATCGCCAGCCCCGCTACCGCGAAGGCACTCATGGCCACCGAGTCGCCGTCCTTCCAGGGCGGCGAGCACGGGCAGATCATCACCGACGTCGTCGAGCTCAGGTTCCGCGGCCGCTCGGTCAAAGGCGCGCTCTTCGCCGTTGCCGGGCATCCTGATGACTGCGTCACCGTCCACCTCGGCTACGGCCGCTCGAGAGGCGGACGCGTCGCCGCCGGTGCCGGATTCAACGCCAACGCGATTCGCACCTCCGACGCGCTCTCGTTCGGCGGCGGCGTCGACGTGATCCTGACCGGCGAGAAGTTCTCCCTCGCCTGCACCCAGTATCACCACTTGATGGAGGGCCGCGGCCTTGTCCGCGCGGTGACGCGCGACGAGTACCTGCACGATCCGAAATCGGCACACGAAGGCCCGGGCATGGAACCGCCGCCGCCCAAGACCCTGACCATGTATCCGGAAGTGAAGTACGACGGCTACAAGTGGGGCATGGCGATCGACGTCAACTCCTGTATCGGCTGCAACGCCTGCGTCGTCGGCTGCCAGTCGGAAAACAATATCCCTGTGGTCGGCAAAGAGCAGGTCCTGCGCGGCCGCGAGATGCACTGGCTGCGGGTGGACACCTACTACCGCGGCGACGCTGTCAACCCGGAAACCTACTTTCAGCCGGTGCCGTGCATGCAGTGCGAGAACGCCCCGTGCGAGGTCGTGTGCCCTGTCGGTGCCACCACGCATAGCCACGAGGGGCTCAACGACATGGTCTACAACCGCTGTGTCGGCACGCGCTACTGCTCGGACAACTGCCCTTACAAAGTCCGGCGCTTCAACTTCCTGCTCTACCAGGATTTCGACACCCCCGCCCTCAAGCTCGGTCGCAACCCCGACGTCACCGTGCGCAGCCGCGGCGTGATGGAGAAGTGCACGTACTGCGTGCAGCGCATCAACGCCGCCAAGATCGAGTCCGAGAAGGGCGATCGCGCCGTGCGCGACGGCGAGATCAAGACCGCCTGCGAGCAGGCGTGCCACGCCGACGCAATCGTGTTCGGCAACCTCAACGATCCGAACAGCCGCGTCGCCAAGCTGCAAGGCGAGCTGCGGAACTACGCGCTGCTGGCCGAACTCAACACACGGCCGCGCACGACCTATCTGGCGGCGATCCGGAACGTGAACCCGGAGCTGGGTGAGTAAGCAGAGGCCACCGAGCATGCAGAGCACACAGAGTAACAAAGCCACGGGGACACAGAGACACAAAGCACTCGTTGTTCGCAACCAAGGTGATCCTCTTCACGACCAAGAAAGTCTCTGTGTCTCTGTGTCTCTGTGGCAAACCCGGCTCTGTGCTCTCCGCTCCCTCCGTGTCGTGGTCGACCACCGATGAGCGACAGCCTGCAACCGATCGAGGATCCCAACCAGGCGGTTGTCGGCGCCGGGCGGCCGCCGGTGATCGCCCCCGGCCACACCTTCGGCACCGTCACCGACAAGATCAGCTCGATCGTCCTGACCCGGAAAACGCCGCTCGGCTGGTATCTCGGTTTCGGCGCCGCCCTGACCGTGACCTTGCTGCTGCTCGTCTCGCTCACCTATCTGGTCTTGAAAGGCGTCGGCATCTGGGGAATCAACATCCCGGTCGGCTGGGGATTTGCGATCGTCAATTTCGTCTGGTGGATCGGCATCGGCCACGCCGGCACGCTGATCTCCGCGATCCTGCTGCTCCTCAAG
>DATASG010000263.1:0-3399 GCA_036269295.1 Vicinamibacterales bacterium
GCGACGACGCCCACGAGCGCCGACGCGATGACGAACGACTCCGCGCCGATGTCCTGAAGACGCGTCACGACCGACGGCGCGTCGTCGGTGTGCAGCGTCGAGAGGACGAGGTGGCCGGTCTGCGCCGCCTGCATCGCGATCTTTGCCGTCTCCGCGTCACGGATTTCGCCCAGCAGGATGACGTCGGGATCCTGGCGCAGGATCGACCGCAGCGCGCTCGCAAACGTCAGCTTGATCTTTTCGTTGATCTGCGTCTGGTTCACGCCCGGGATCTGGTACTCGATCGGATCCTCGATCGTGATGATGTTGGTCCTCTCCGACTGCACCGCCCGCAGCGCCGAGCTCAGGGTCGTGGTCTTGCCGCTGCCGGTGGGGCCGACCACGAGAATCATGCCGTGCTGGTGGCGCAGGAACGCCCGCACTTCCTCGAGCGCCGACGCCGACATCCCGATTTCCTCCAGGGACGGCACGCCTTTGCGGTGGTCGAGCACCCGCATCACGATCTTCTCGCCGAACAAGGTGCGCAGCGACGACACCCGGAAGTCCACCTCGGTACCGTCTTCGGCCGTCGAGCGGAGGCGACCATCCTGCGGCAGCCGCTTCTCGGCGATGTCCATGCCCGCCATGATCTTGAGCCGCGCGATCAACCCCTCATGGACCCACTTGGGCAGCTCCATCACTTCCTTGAGCAGGCCGTCGAGACGGTGCCGGATCAGGACCCCCTTCTCCATCGGCTCGACGTGGACGTCGCTCGCCTTGCTCTTGATCGCGCTCTTGACGACCAGGTCGACGAGATCGATGATCGGCGCCGTTTCGCTGCGTTCCTCGAGGCCGGCGACCGGCTCGAACACGTCGTCCTCGACGCGACGCGCCAGGCCCGTTTCGGCCGGCACCTCCGCGCCGGGGCCGCCGCGGCCGCGCGCCGTTTCGGCACGCTCCCGCACCGCCAGCTCGCTGCGGCTCTCCGGCGTCGTCCGCATCAGCGCTTTGTCCGGGTAGCCGAGATCGATCGCCTCGTTGATGTCGCCGCGCGTCGACACCACCTGCTTGATGCGGTAGCCGGTCTGGAACTCGAGATCCTGCACCAGGCTGAACAGCAGCGGATCGGACATCGCCACCGTCAACAGGTTCTTCTCCAGCTTGACCGCGATGCACACGCGTTTGAGCGCGACTTCCTTCGGGATCAGGACCACGGCGGCAGGGTCCGGTGGATTCTCGCCGAGGTTGATGTAGGGAAAACCAAGCTGGAAGGCGAGCGCCTTCGCGATCTGCTTTTCGGTCGCGAGATTCATGCGCACGAGGACCACGCCCAGGCGCTCGCCCGTGCGCTTGTGCTCGACGAGCGCGGTGCCAAGGTCCTCTTCCGTGATGAGGCCCGCCTGGATCAGGCACTCACCGATTCTCTTACGCAACTTGTACCCTCACAGAGCTCCAAACCGACGAGCTGATTGTACGAAGCGGTTTCGGGCGGATCAACGCGAAAGCCTCACGCCCGTCCACCCACGTCCCGTCGTTCAACGGCCTCCAGCGCCAAGGGTCAGCCGCCTCAGTTTTCCCTGCCCGTCGCGCAGCAGCACGGCGCCTGGCGTGATCTCGGTCACCCGCGCCCCTCTCACCTCGTCACCCACGCCGACGATGCGGTTGTCGATGATCGCCAGCTTTCGATCCGGTGAGTACAGAATCGTCCCAAGCACAGCGTCGAAAGGGACGGCCGCTTCCGGCGGCGGCGCCGCTTTGACCCGCGCAGGCGCCGGCGCACTTCGATCCAGCGGTGCGACCGGCACCGGCCTCTCCGCCTTCACCGCCGGCGGCGGCACCGCGACCGGCGGAACGGCCATCGGCACTCTCATCACGGGGACCGGCGGCAACGTCGCCGCCGGTGCCTTGCTCACGACCGCCGGAGGCGGCATCACCGCCGGCGCCTTGCTCACGACGGCCGCAGGCAGCGCCGCCGCCGGGGCCTGGTTCGCCACAACCGGGGGCGGCGTCACGCGGGCTGCCGGCGGTTTCACTGGCGCTGGTCCGCGGCCCCGTGGCGGCCCGGTCGACGCTGTCCGCGTCGGCGGCAACGGTCGCAGGCTCCGCGCCGCCACCCACCAGCTGCCACCGAGTCCCGCCGCGGCCCCAGCGACTACAGCCGCGCGCGCCAGCCACGCCCTCGATGCACGCCGCCGGCGCGCCCGCAGCAGGTTGATCGTGGGCGGCCAATCGGCGGCCGCCGCCCACGCGAGCCGCAGCTCGGCGCCGCGCTCGCGAAACTCGTCGGCCGGCGCCGGCAGCCGTGCCGCATCGATCCCGAACAGCGAATCGAGCGGCTCCACCTCCACGTCGAGCCGTTCCATCAGCGCCGCCGACATGCTGCGCAGATCGGTGAGCCCGCCGCAGACGCACACCTGACCGATGTCTGCCGGCGATCCGCCGATGTCGGCGACGAACCCGCCGATCGCGTCAGCCAGCCACGCGGTGATGTCCGGCCGCGAACGCAGCTCGCGGCGCGCGTAGTCCTCGTCGATGAACCCCCACGGCAGGTCGCGCGCCGCGAGCAGCACGCCCTTCCTCACCAGCGCGATGCACGTGACCTGCTCGTCGAACGCGACGTACGACTCGATCGCGCCGGCCACGGCGGGCGCGTGCCGCATCCGCGCCAGCGAGCTGAGGGCGATCGCCGGCGTGGTGACCGTCCGCACTCGAAGACCGGCTTCGTACAGCGGCTGCAGCGCCTCCAACACATCCGAGGCCGACGCCATCGACACCACGACTGGACGGCGCGCGGCGCGATCGTTGGCGGGCGTGGCGGGCGCGATGTCGGCCCAGACACCACCCATCTCCAGCCCCGCCGCCGCGAGCGATGCCATCGCCTCCGCGCGCATCGCTTCGTACGATCCGGCGGTCACCATGACCTGCCGGTGCTCGCTGCGCGCGCCCCAGACCACGACCGCCGCCCGGCGCCGCCGCAGCGATTGCAGCCGCGCCCGCAGTTCCTGTCCCGACGGCGGCAGCACGGCGAACGATCGAACGCGCGTCTCGCCAGGCTTGCGCCGCCACGACGGCCCATCGTCCACTTCGACGATCCGGCAGGCCGTCGGCGACAATTCGATTCCGACCCGGGTCCCCATCACGGCTGAATCATGCCTCCGCCGCGCCCAGGTACCAAGAGCTCCCGCCAATATCTCGGCTCGAAACCGCCCGTTCGGTAACAGCTCCTGCCCTGGTGTCCCGTCCCCCCGTAATTCGCGGCATAAGTCACGCGGCGCGGCGCCCGGATCGCAAGGCGCGAAGAGCGAGCTTATTGGGCCTAAGCGAGCGATGAGCCACGCCGCGAGGCGGATGCCCCGCCCGGGAATCATGTTGCGAATCACGGGGACGCTACTGCGTTTTTCACAATGCTGTAGCGCGCGG
>DATASG010000264.1:0-3666 GCA_036269295.1 Vicinamibacterales bacterium
CGCGCGGACGACGTTCATTCCGAGCGTGGCCGTGCCGGTCTCGCTGGTCGGCACCTTCGGCGTCATGTACCTGCTCGGCTACAGCCTCGACAACCTGTCGTTGATGGCGCTGACCATCTCCACCGGCTTCGTGGTCGACGATGCGATCGTGGTGATCGAGAACGTCACCCGCTATCTCGAACAGGGGATGCCGCCATTCGAGGCGGCGCTCAAGGGCGCGCAGGAAGTCGGCTCGACCGTGTTCACGATCAGCGTCTCGCTGGTGGCGGTGTTCATCCCGCTGCTGCTGATGGGCGGCATCGTCGGCCGCCTGTTCCGCGAGTTCGCGGTCACGCTCTCGGTGGCGATTGCGGTGTCGATGGTGATCTCACTCACGGTGACGCCGATGATGTGCGCCTATCTCCTCAAGGAACGCGGGGAGCACGGCTGGATGTACCGGGCCAGCGAGCGCGCCTTCGACTGGGTGGTGAAGACCTACGGTTGGACGCTGGCGGCGGCGCTTCGCTTGCGGGTGCTGACCATGCTTGTCCTGTTGGCGACCGTCGGCCTCAACGTCTATCTGTTCATTCGGGTCCCCAAGGGCTTCTTCCCGCAGCAGGACAACGGACGCATCCAGGGATCGCTACAGGGCGACCAGGACACCTCGTTTCAAGCCATGGACGCCAGCCTGCAGCGCATGATCAACATCATCGACGCCGACCCCGCGATCGACACCGTGAACGGGTTCTCCGGTGGCGGCAACACCGCGCGCCTCTTCATCTCGCTGAAGCCGCTCGCAGAACGGAAAGATGCCGCTGACGTCGTCATTGCGCGGCTGCGGCCGAAGCTGGCGAAAGTGCCGGGGGTCACGCTGTATCTGCAGGCGGCGCAGGATCTGCGCGTCGGCGGCCGGCAAAGCAACGCGCAATACCAGTTCCTGATGCAGGGCGACAACCTGGCCGATCTCGCGGCCTTCGCGCCCCGAATGGTGGCGCAGCTCAAGACGGTTCCCATCGTCACCGACGTGAGCAGCGACCAGCAGGACCGCGGGCTCCAGTCGCTGATTCATTACGATCGCGCAACGGCGGCTCGTCTCGGCATCTCACCCCAGTTGATCGACGCGACGCTCTACGACGCGTTCGGCCAGCGACCGGTGTCGACCATGTACAGATCGCTGAACCAGTATCACGTGGTGATGGAGGCCGCACCCGAGTTCTGGCAGAGTCCGCTGTTCCTGCGACAGATCTTCGTCCACGCTTCGACCGGCCAGGAAGTGCCGCTGAGCGCGTTTGCGACCTTCGCGCCCACGACGGCGCCGCTGACGGTGACCCACGCCGGTCTTTTCCCGGCGGTGACGATTTCGTTCAATCTGAGACCCGGCACTGCGCTCGGCGACGCGGTGAACGCGACCGAGGCCGCGGCCCGCAAGGTCGGGCTGCCGCCGACCATCCACACCGCCTTTGCCGGCACGGCGCAGGCCTATCAGGATTCCCTCGGCAGCGAGCCGGTGCTGATCGCCGCCGCGCTCATCACGGTCTACATCATTCTGGCGATTCTGTACGAGAGCTACATCCACCCGATCACGATCATCTCCAGCCTGCCTGCCGCGAGCGTCGGGGCGCTGCTGGCGCTCCTCATCACCCACCACGAGCTCGACATCATCGCGATCATCGGCATCATCCTGTTGATCGGCATCGTGAAGAAGAACGCCATCATGATGATCGACTTCGCCCTGGCGGCCGAGCGGAACGAAGGCAAGAGCTCCTACGACTCGATTGTCGAGGCCTGCATGTTGCGCTTCCGCCCGATCCTGATGACGACCATGGCCGCGCTCCTCGGCGCCCTGCCGCTCGCCCTCGGCACCGGTACCGGCTCCGAGCTGCGCCGGCCGCTCGGGATCACGATCATCGGCGGCCTGATCGCGAGTCAGTTGCTGACCTTGTACACGACACCGGTCGTCTACCTGTATTTCGACAGCCTCCAGCAATGGTTCAGCGGCACACGGCCTCTTGTGGCCGCACCAACGCCTGCATTAGGCGACAATTGAACGATGAAGCGTTCGGGAACGGCTGATCTCCCGCTCCACGGCGGGCGTGTGCCGCTGTGGCTGGCGACCCGGATGACCGCGCTTGGGACCGCCATCGCCGAGAGCGTCGTCCATCACTACGGTCGCTCGGCCTTCCTCTCGCGGCTGAGCGATCCGTTCTGGTTTCAAGCGCTGGGTGCCGTGATGGGGATGGACTGGCACTCCTCCGGCATCACCACCTCGGTGCTCGGCGCGCTGAAGCGCGGCCTGAACCCCCGCGCGCACGAGCTCGGCCTGCACGTGTGCGGCGGCCGCGGCCGTCACTCGCGCCATACACCCATCGAACTGCTCGCGATCGCGGACCGCCGCGGCCTGGATGGCGACGCGCTCGTGAGAGTCAGCCGGCTCACCGCCCGCGTCGACAACAACGCGATCGCCGACGGCTTTCAGATCTACCTTCACGGCTTCATCGTCGCCGACGACGGCGAGTGGGCCGTGGTGCAGCAGGGCCTCAACCCGGCATCGCGATTGGCGCGACGCTATCACTGGCATTCGCCGGCGGTACGCGACTTCACCAGCGAGCCGCACACCGCGATCGTCGGCCGGCCGGGCGGGCTGATTCAGAACCTGGTCGACGGGCGGGCGGCTCCCGCGCAGGACGCGCTGCTGGCGATGGCGCGCGCCGCTCCGGAGCGGACGCTGCAGGAAGCGCGGCGGCTGGTGATGCCGTCGCATCACGACGTGCGGCCGTACAACGTCGACCTGACACGTCTGGGGGCGGTCCTCGCGGTCGCCCACGATCGCGAGCTGCGCGACTTCGCGTCTCTCCTGCTGGTCGAGCAGCTCGGCCCACGCACGCTGCAGTCGCTGGCGCTCGTCGCCGAGGTCGTTCACGGCGCGCCCTCGCGCTTCGCGGATCCCGCGCGCTTCGCCTTCGCGCACGGCGGCAAGGACGGTCACCCGTTCCCGGTGCCGCTCACGACCTACGACGACTCGCTCGGCGTCCTGCGCCGCGCGCTCGACGCCGCCCGCCTCGACGACACCGAAAAGATCGACGGGTTGAGACGCCTCGATCGCTATGTGCGCGCGGTCGAACGCTGGCGCGCTCCGGAGGCGCAATTCGAGGAAACGCTGCGGTACGAGCAGGCGATCTCCGCTTCGCTGGGCGGGAGAACGGTGATGGACGAGGCGCGAAACGGAACGCGGAAGCCGGGTCGCCGGCAGCCGAGGCTCTTCGAGTAGCGCGTTGCGATGGGCTTCTGCCTTGTTGCCGCGGTCGTCCCAAATCAAAAGGTGTCCTGCCAGGCGACAGGCTGATTCGCCACTGCCGGGCTCTCACCACAGCTTGCACTGCCGGGCTGGCGGACGCACCATCGGGTCCCCCTCCTTGCACATGAACGCGCGATGAAATTCCGGAATGTTCTGCAGCGTCGCAATGGCTCGATACTGTGCCAGGGGGTGCGGATTGGTGGCCAGTTGCAGGCGAGTGGCTTCAGGACGTGAATTGACGCCCCAGATGCGCGCAAAGGCGATGAAGAACCGCTGCTCGCCCGTGAAACCACCGATTGTCGCGGCCGGCTTTCGATCGAGCGAGTGCTGGTAGGCCTTGAATGCGATCGCGACCCCGCCGAGATCGCCCAGGGCCTCTCCGAGCACGAGTC
>DATASG010000265.1:0-12353 GCA_036269295.1 Vicinamibacterales bacterium
CGCCGCGCTCGTGCGGGTCACCCACTGGCTGACCGCCGCCTGCTTTCTGGCCCTGCTCATCAGCGGACTCGAGATCGTCGTCTCGCACCCGCGCTTCTATTGGGGCGAGAGCGGCAACGTCCTGACGCCCGCGCTGTTCTCATTCCCGATTCCCTCGTCCCGCGCAACGGTCCCGACCGGGTATGGCTACGTGCTGCCGGACCAGAACGGCTGGAGCCGCTATCTCCACTTCGAGGCAGCGTGGGTTCTGGTGCTGACCGGCGCGCTGTACGTCGTCTGGGGCGCCTCGAGCGGCCATTTCCGCAAAGAGCTGCTGCCGGATGCGAACGATCGTTCGGTGCAGGCGCTTTCGCGCGCCCTCGCGCTACACCTCCGTTTCACGCGGCCGGTCGCCGCGGACGCGTGGTCGTACAACCTCGTGCAGCGGCTCAGCTACATCCTGGTGATCTTCGTCCTGTTCCCGCTCGTCATCTGGACCGGCCTGGCGATGTCGCCGGCGTTCGTGTCGGCAGTGCCGTCCACGGTTGCGATCCTCGGCGGTCGGCAGTCCGCGCGCACGCTGCATTTTCTGGTGTCGGTGTCGCTGGTGGCGTTCCTGCTGGTCCACGTCGCGATGGTCTGGTTCGCCGGATTCGGCACTCGCGTCATGGCGATGATCACGGGCGCGCCCACGCCGACGGGAGGGCCAGCATGAGCGCCATCTCGCGGCGCACTATGATTAGGCGCGGGCTTGCCGCCGCCGCGGGGCTGTCGGGCCTCGCCGCCGCCGAGCGCATCGCCGATCGGTACGGGCTGGTGCCGCCGGATCACGGCGGCATCTACGGGCCCGGCGAGACGCTGACCTCTGCCGCGCAGCGGCTGCTCAGTCGGCAGTCGCTCGCGCGCGAATTCAGCCGCAGCCAGATCTCGAATCCGCCGTTCGCCAACGAGATCGCGCCGCCGAGCGATCGCTTCAAGCGGCTTCAAGCGGACGGCTTCAAGGACTGGCGGCTCACCGTCGAAGGTCTGGTCGCGCAGCCGATGTCGCTCTCGCTAGACGAGGTCAAACGGTTTCCCGTGCGCCGCCAGATCACGGAGATCGCATGCGAAGAAGGCTGGTCGTATGTTGCGGAGTGGGCGGGGACTCCGCTGATCGAGGTCCTGCGCGCCGCGGGGATCATGCCGCAGGCGCCGTAAGTCGTCTATTTTTCGATCGACGAAGCCTGGTGGGAGAGCATCGACATGACGGATGCGCTGCATCCGCAGACCTTGCTCGCCTACGCGATGAACGGCGGCGACCTGCCGGTCGCGTTCGGCGGTCCGCTGCGGCTGCGGGTTCCGCGGCAACTCGGCTACAAGAGCGTCAAATTCATCAACCGCCTCGCCGTGACCGACAGCCTCAAGCGGTTCGGCAAAGGCCTGGGCTCCGCATCGCCGGAAGGCGGCTACGCCTGGTACGCCGGCATTTAGTCGTTGTCCTGCTCGACCGGGTCGGTTCCGAGCGCCGGGTTCAGCCAGCGTACTCTGACAGAAGGCCCGATGATAAAGCCGAACACTGTTGTCGTGGTGCTCACCGCCACGCTCATTCTCGCCGGCCAGCGATAGCGCTGCCGCTCGTGGACAGGTCGTCCTTGCCCGTTACGCTCCGCGAGATGGGCGCCCTGTTCACGATGGTGTGGACGAGACGTACACACCAGTTACTGTTCAATCTTCGGCAGCCACATCTGGGCTCCTTTTGGAACGGCGAAACCACGCTCAGCCACGCCGATAACGGTGACCGGCCGGTCATTCACGGTGAGAGCCGTTCCGATCACTTGAGGCGCGCCTTGCAGACGCCGCTGCCAGAACTCGTGAGTGAGCACGACGACCGGCGTCTTGGCGCGATAGTCGCCATCAACAAAGAAGCGGCCGACCAACGGACGCGCCTGGGTGGCGTTGAAGAAGTCGGGCGAGACCGTCGCGCCATGCAGCGCCTCGGTGTTGCCGTCGATCCTCACCTGAAACACCGACACCGAATAACTGTCGTGCGGTGGTTCAGTAACCCGACGTGGAACATCGGCCCGTGACCCACACGCCGAGAGAGCGCTGACCATGAAAGCCAGGGCCCACCGTCCTTTGGCATGCCACACTTTCGTCCTCCTTACGCGACCTCTTTGCGGAGCCGGCGTCGGCAACGCCCGGCGCACGGTTTTGGATAGGGCACGGTCGCAGCCTTGATGGGATTCACCCTTCTCGATGCGGTGCGAAGAGCCGCCAGATCTCCTGGATCACTTTCGGATCGACGACCCGGATATCGCCCTTCTCCGGCTCCTTATCCGAATACAGCTCGAGCTTGACCGTCCCACAATGCGGCCCGAGCGCGCCGGGGTCAAAGACGTAGAGGCCTTCGTAGATCGCGTCACTCTCAGACACCCGCTGCTCGAGCTTGAACGGGTGGATGGGCGTCACTTCGGCCTGGCCACAGAAGGCGCGCAGCCGCGAAAAGCCGGTCTTGAAGCGCTTGATCGGGGGCAGATCGACCCCCTGCGTCCGCGCGGCGCCGCGCGCAACCGTCGTCCAGAAGCCTTCCACCAGCTTCGGCGTCACTCGGATCAGCAGCACCGGCGGAAAATCCGCGACGTACTCGGACCAGTTGCCGAAGTCCATGAGCGCTCGAGAGGCTGCCGCATCCACGCTCGACAAGCGCGCGCCTCTGCCAGGGTCGCCGGCTCTGTCCTTGTTCTGCGCGCTGTAAAGCAACGTGGGCGTGATCAACGCGACGTCGAAGTCGGAGGAGGACAGCTGGTATGGGCTCTGGCTGCCGGCGCGGACTTGCGCGGCCTCCTTGAGCGCACTGACGGGAAATGGCCGCACCGGCTCCACGGGAAGATGCGTCCCGTCCGGCGGCGCGGCAGCCTTCATCTTCGTCTCCGCGGCCGCGACGACGGCACAGGCAGCGTCAACGCGGACAACCCTGACGGCATCGCGCCTGCGCACGTCTTTGTCGTCCTCAACCGAGGTGATCCCAAGGACGCTGCCGGCCGCGGTGAAGACCGGCCCGCCTTCGCTGCCGGACGCGAGCCTCAAGTCGGACTCGATGCCACGTGGCTCGACGCCGCTGACGGTGCCAGAGTCCATGCTTTTCGGTTCGTGCCACGGGGCGCTGATGGTGAAGAGTTCCTGCCCGGCTGCGATGGAGGGCTTGGCCGCTTGCCCGCATCCAAGCGGCACGGGCGGCGCGGCCGCAGCCGCCTTTGCATCAATCCACAGGACGGCTACGTCCCTGGCGGGCTCCGACGCGATCACGCGTCCCGCCACCTTGACCGCCGGCGAGAGCTGCACTTCGACGACCGTGGCGCTGCCGATAACCCGCTGGTTCGTCGCAATCAGCCCCTTCGCGTCAACGACGAATCCCGACGCGTGGGCAATTGGAGTCCAGATGGCGACGACGCTGTCCTGCCACTGAGGCAGGAGAAACGAGGGGTCCGCCTCCAACGGCGCTGCACCGGCGGCGGTTGCCGCCGGCGTCACGGACTCGATTTCCGCGTTGCCGGCGGTGAGCTCGAGTACCGCGTCGCGGCCGGCGACGACATCCACCATCTGGGTCCATTGATAGGCCTTTCCGTGGAACGCGACCGGCCGGTCCGACTCCACGGTGTAGTTCCCCGGAGGCAACTTCACGTCGACGGTGCCATCCGGCGCCGTGACGATCCGCCGTGGCGGCGCGGTCGTGGGATTGTCGCTGACCAGCAGCACATGACGCGGCACCGGCGCCGTCTTCTGCTCTGCGTCGATCAGTACGATCCTGATATGAAGAACGGTGAGCGCCTGGCCGGCCGCTGACAGCGCGCTGATGAAGACGAGCAAAACGAGACACAGCGCGCGGCGCATGAGATCAATCCACGGATTACACGGATTACACAGATTACACGGATTACTCGGATCCGCGGATTACGCGGATTTCGCGGATGCGTTCACCGCTGCGCCGCGGTCGAGGTGACCGTGCGTTTCTCGGCGGCGACCGACGCGGCCACTTCCGCCAGGAGCTTCTGGGCATCGTAGACGATGCCGTCCTTGATGGTGTACTTGACGCCACCCACCTTCTCCTGACGGTTGGTCTGCGGGTTCAGTCGCATGTGGCCGGTTCCGTAAAGCACCTTCAGGTTGCTCAGCGGGTTCTCGGGAACGATCACCAGATCGGCCAGCATGCCGCTGCGCACGACGCCCATCGGCGGCGCCTCGCCCTTTGGCTCGTACAGTGTCCTGGCGCCCCACATCGTCGCCGAGCGGATGATTTCGAGCGGCAGGAAGCCCGCCTCGCGCATCAGCTCCAGCTCCTCGATGTAGGCGAAGCCGTAGGTCTTCCAGATGAAGCCCGAGTCGGTGCCGACCGTGACGCGGCCGCCCATGTTCTTGTAGTCGTTGATGAGGCGCATGTAGCGCTGATAGAAGTTCTTCCACGCCACCTCATTTTCGGTGGTCCAATCGTAGAAGTACGAGCCGTGGTTATCGCGCGTGCTCTGGAAGTAGTTCCACAGCTGCGGCATGGTGTAGGTCTGGTGCCAGTCGGCGTTGCGCGCGCGCATCAGGTCGCGTGAGGCGGCGTAGATATTGAACGTCGGATCGAAGGTGACGTGGTTCGCCTTCTGGTGTTCCAGGTACTCGATCCACTGCGGAGAACCGGGCTCGTAGGTCTGGTTCCAGATCCGGGCGATGTCGCCGAAGCGATCCTGCTCGTTGTTGTAGTCGTAGCCGATCGGGTACTCCTGGATGGTCTTGTCCTTCAGGAGCGATTCCATGTGGCCGTAGTAGTGGGTGACGGTGTCGAGGTGCGCATCGCCGGCGATGCGGGCGTTGAAGTTGGCGACACCGTTCTGCGACAGGTGGGCGACCGTGCCCATCTTGTTCTTGTGCGCTTCGTCGATCGCCGCGGTGTCGATCTCCGGGGTCTCGTCGCCACGGTTGAAGAACTTGATGCCGTCGATGTTGTTGGCGGCGGCCCAGCGGACCCACTCGCGCGCCTTCTCGACCGAGGTCACCGGCCCGTTTGACCAGCCCGAGCCGAGCGTCTGGTAATTGACGATGCGCGGCGCGACGATCTCGTTCTTCGCCGAGCGGTTCTTCTCGGAGCTGCTGACCGCGGCCGACGACAGCGACACGCCGCGGACCGTGGTGACGCCGTGCGCCAACCACAGCTTGTAGGAGTAGCTCAGGTCAGGCGCTTTGTCCTTGCCGGCGCCGTGCACGTGCATGTCCACGAAGCCGGGCATCACGTACATGCCCTTGCCGTCGATTTCGTAGTCGGCGTCGCGCGGCTCGCGATTGGCCTGCTGCGGCAGTCCCGGCCAGCCGGCCTGGCGCACCGACGTGATCCGGTTACCTTCGATGACAATGTCCATCGGGCTGAGCGGCGGGCCGCCGGTGCCATCGATCAGGGTCACGCTGCGAATCACCATCTTCTTGAAGGGCCCGGCGCCCTCACCCTGCTTGCGCGCGGGCGCGGCGCTGTCGCCGGCGTTGCCGCCGCGTCCCTGCCGCGGTGTCTGGGCCGCCGGCGCCTGCGCGATCGAGGTTTCGCTGTAGCCGGCCGCGAGGCCCAGGGCGGTGATCAAAGCGGCGGCGTAGATTGTCTTCTCCATTCCGGTCGATCCTACCCGAAACGACTTCCATGGGTGTCGAAGAAACTTCACGATCGTGTCACGCCTTCGCCATGCGGGTGTCGCATCTCGGCCGGCTCTTTGACGCCACGATTGGAGAGTGAACAGACACACATTCGGCGTTGCGCTCCTTGCGCTCCTGGCGGCGTCCGGGTGCGCCGATTCGACGGCCGTGACCGCTCCCACTACCGTCACGCTCGCCAGCGTTGTCCTGTCGTCGACCTCAGTCGCAGGTGGAACGGCGGTCACCGGTATCCTGACCCTCAGCGGCACGGCGCCGACCGGCGGCGCGGTGGTGACCCTCGCAAGCAGCACCGCCGCCGTCGTCGTACCGGCGAGCGTCACGATCGCCGCCGGCTCCAACAGTGTCTCGTTCGCGATCACGACGACGGCCGTGGCAGCGACGACGACGATTACGGCGACCTACGCAGCCGCGAGTCAGGCAGCGACGCTCACCACAACGGTGGTGGCGGCGCCGGCGCTGCAAAGCGTGTTTCTCTCGGCCGGCGTGTCGATCGCCGGGTTGCCGGTTCAGGGGACGATTACGCTGACGGCACCCGCACCTGCCGGTGGGCTGACGGTCGCGCTCACGAGCAGCAGCCCGCTGGCGACGGTGCCGGCGACGGTCGTGGTCAGCTCGGGCAACACCATCCAGACGTTTTCGATCGACATCGGCGCGTCGCCGACCACCAGTGCCGCGACGATTACCGCGACCTACGGCGGCGTGGCCCGCACCGCGGCGCTGACGATCGGCCAGCTCGCCTTGTCGGTCGGTCCCGCGTCCGTATTGGGCGGCCTTCCGGCCACGGGCGTCGTCTCGCTGCCGACACCGGCGCCCGACGCGGGCGCGCTGGTCGCCCTGGCCAGCAGCTCGCCGCAGGCGATCGTGCCGGCCTCGGTCGTGATCCCGGCCGGCGCCACGTCGCAGACCTTCACCATCGCCACCCTCGACGCGCCGCCGACGCGGCTGGCGACGATCACGGCGACGTATGGCGGCGCCAGTCAGTCGGCGACGATTACGGTCACGGCCTATCCGAACGTGATCGCCGTCAGCTGCACGACGACGACACCCGGCGCCGGAACGACGGTCGCGTGTACAGGAACACTGGACGGCCCGAGCCCGGCAGGCGGCTGGCAACTCGCCCTCGCCGCCAGCGACCCGTCGGTAGGCGTCCCCGCGCGCGTGACGGTACCGTCGTCGAGCCAGACGTTTCAGTTCTCCCTTGCGATAGGACCGGTAACGGCGGTGACGGCGGTGGTCCTCAACATCAGCGACGCGCTGAGCGGGCTGTCGCTCTGGAACGTCGGTCTGTCGGTCTCGCCGTAGGGATTCGGGTAGATCTCGAAAAATACGAAGTCCAGAGTACGATCGCTCGCACTTCGTACTTCACACTTCGTACTTTCGAGACTGACCCATGGCGAAACCTGCGGAGCGCGCCCTGCTGACCGCCGCCGGTCGCGAGATCGCGATCTCGAATCCCGGCAAGATCCTGTTTCCGCAGGCGGGACACACCAAGCTCGATCTGGCGCGCTACTACCTCGCGGTCGCCGACGGTGCGCTGCGCGGCGCCGGAGGACGTCCGAATGTGCTGGTGCGCTATCCGAACGGCATCGGCGGCGAGTTCTTCTTTCAGAAGCGCGCGCCAGAGTCGCGGCTGCCGTGGATCGAGGTGGTCACGCTCAGGTTCCCTTCCGGGCGCACCGCGGAGGAAGTCGTGCCTCGCGACGCCGCGACGCTGCTCTGGATGGCGAACCTCGCCTGCCTGGAGCTCCACCCGCATCCGGTCCGGGCCGACGATCTCGATCGTCCCGACGAGCTGCGCATCGATCTCGACCCGGTACCGGGTATCGAGTGGCCGCAAATCCGCGACGTCGCGAAGGTCGTGCGCGCCACGCTCGAGGATCTCGGCCTGGTCGGCTGGCCCAAGACGTCGGGGTCGCGGGGGATCCACGTCTATGTGCGCATCGAGCGCCGCTGGATCTTCGACCAGGTGCGCCGCGCCGCGCTCGCCTTCGCCCGCGAGGTCGAGCGCCGCGCCCCCGATCTGGCGACGAGCAAATGGTGGAAAGAAGAACGCCACGGCGTCTTCCTCGACTACAACCAGAACGCGAAGGATCGCACCATCGCCAGCGCCTACTCGGTCCGTCCCACGCCCGACGCTCGCGTGTCGGCGCCGCTGACCTGGGAGGAGATCGGCGACTGCAACCCCGCCGATTTCACGCTGGCGACGATGCCGGGGAGGTTCGCGCAGGTGGGCGATCGCCACACCGGTATCGACGAGCATCCGTGCTCGCTCGAGCGGCTGCTTGAACTGTCGGCACGGCAGGAGCGCGAGGGCCAGGGTGACGCGCCGTGGCCACCGCACTACCGAAAGCAGACGGGCGAGCCGGCGCGCGTGCAGCCGTCGAAACGGCGGACGCTGACCAATCCGCCGAAGCTCGAGCGAAGCCGGAAACATCCGCTGATCGAGATCGGCCGCGCGCCAAAAAAGGAAGACGCGCTCGCCGGAGTCGAGCGGTGGAAAGCGCGGCACACCGACGCCGCCGCGCATCTGGAGCCGGCCGATGTCCTGGTCGACGCCATGCGCGGCCGGTTCAAGACCTGGACACGGACTCGGATCAACCTCCAGCACGTGCCGGAAGCGATCCGGCCGCCGCAGGAAGCTCTCGATCCGAACGAAACACCGAACGAATGGCCCTCGTCGGACCGCTCCGCCTGGGCAGGACGGCGACGCCGCCCCAAAGGCTGATAACGTGGAGCCTAGGAGTCGCGCCCCGCGCCGAAGACCTTCTGCAACTCGTAGGGCGCGGTGACCTCGAGCTGATCGTAGCGACAGTCTTGAGGTTGTTTATCGAAGCGCCAGCGCTGGAAGACCGCGCCGTGGCGGAAGCGCGGCCCCTGCATGTGGTCGTACTTCACCTCGCAGACGCGCTCGATTCGCACTGGCTCCCACGACAGATCCTTGCCGGCGCTCCACCGGCTCTGTCCTCCCGGCATGCGGGTCGCCTCGCCGTCGTACGCCTGGGCCCACTCGCGCCACGGATGCTCTTCCATCGCGCGCGGCCGCAGCGGCGCCAGCTCGGCGGCGAGCTCCTTGCGCCTCGCCATCGTGAAGGATGAGGTCACACCGACGTGGTGCAACCCGCCCGCTTCGTCGTACAGCCCAAGCAGCAGCGAGCCGACGAGCGTGCCCTTCCCTGCCTTGTGCCAGCGGAAGCCGGCGACCACGCAGTCGGCGGTGCGCGCGTGCTTGACCTTGATCATCGCGCGCTTGCCAGGCTCGTAGACGCCGTCCAGCGGCTTGGCGATGACCCCGTCGAGGCCCGCGCCCTCGAACCGGAAGAGCCACTCAGCGGCGACCAGCGGATCGCGCGTCATCGGCGTCAGGTGGATCGGCGCCGCCAGGTTCACGAACAGCCGCTCGAGCAGGGTGCGCCGCTGGTGTTGCGGCGCGCCGCGCAGGTCGCCGCCGTCAACCGCCAGCAGATCGAAGGCGACGAACTCCGCCGGCGATGCCGCCGCCAGCCTGGCGACACGCGAGGCCGCCGGGTGCAGCCGGAGCTGGAGCGCGTCGAAGTCGAGGCCGCGCGCGGTCGCGATCACGATCTCGCCGTCGAGCACACACCCGGCGGGCAGCCGCGCGAGCAGGACCTGGTGCAGTTCCGGAAAGTAGCGATCGAGCGGCTTCAGATCCCGGCTCTGGATGAAGACCCCGGTGGCGCCGCGAAACACGATGGCGCGAAAACCGTCCCACTTGGGCTCGTACAGGAACGCACCCTCTGCCGGCAGCTCGGAGGAAAGCCTGGCGAGCATCGGCTCGACGGGCGGGGCGATCGCGTAGTCTGACGCAGAGTCGGTCGACATGATCTCGAGACCAAAGGTTTACCATACTGTGATCCTGGAGCCGCGCGTGGACGTTTATCTGATCGACGGCACCTACGAACTGTTCCGCCACTTCTACGCGGTGCCCTCGGCCCGTGAGGCGGACGGCCGCGAGGTCGGCGCGGTCCGCGGCGTGCTGACCTCGATGCTCGGCATGATCAACAGCGGTACGCGCTACATCGGCGTCGCCACCGATCACGTGATCGAGTCTTTTCGCAACCGGCTGTGGCCCGGTTACAAAACCGGCGCCGGGATCGACCCGGACCTGTACGCGCAGTTCCCGCTGCTCGAGGAGGGGCTCAACGCTCTGGGGATCGCGACCTGGCCGATGGTGGAATACGAGGCGGACGATGCGCTCGCAGCGGCGGCGGCGGCGGCAGCGCGCGATTCTCGCGTGACGCGCGTGATCATCTGCACCCCGGACAAGGATCTCGCACAGTGCGTCCGCGGCACCCGTGTCGTGCAGATGGACCGGCGGTCGCGCGCGATTCGCGACGAGGCCGGCATCGTCGCCAAGTTCGGCGTGCCGCCGGCGTCGATCCCGGACTACCTGGCGCTGGTCGGCGACTCGGCGGACGGCTATCCGGGCCTGCAGGGCTGGGGCGCGAAATCAGCTGCGGCGGTGCTCGCGAAGTTCGGCCACCTCGAATCGATTCCGGCCGATTGGCGGACGTGGGGCGTGAACGCCTCGCGGCCGGGCGCGCTGGCGGACACGCTCGAGCGCGAGCGCGATCGGGTCATGCTGTTCCGCGACCTGGCGACCCTCAGGGAAGACATCGCGCTCTTCGATTCGGTCGACGCCCTGCAATGGCAGGGGCCGACGCCGGCGTTCGCGCCACTGGCGGCGCGGCTCGAGGCGGCGGTGACGGGGCCCGACACCAGGCGCGCACCACGAGCGCAGGGTTGAGCCGCGTGCTTCAGCTGGCGACCGCAGAGCGCACAGTATTCACAGCCCGGCCACGCGCAATCAGGTACCTCGATTGCTGAGGGCCAACATAACGGCCATCGGCGCGGGAATTCATGTATCCGGTGGCGACACCAGTGGGTAAAAGTGAAAGTGCGAATCAAGAAAACTCCAGAAGAGGAAGAGCTGGACGGCATCCGTCTCGACAGCCTGCGGCCGGGCGCGGTGCGTGAGGTGTCGCCGAGCTTCGGAGCCTGGCTCATCGCCGAGCGCTACGCCGTGCACGAGATGAGGCAGGATGCGCGGCCGCACGAAGAGGATTTTCTACGAGCACCGGAATCGACAAGCGTCAGCGATCGTCCGCGGCGCCGCCGAAGCGACAGGCGATAGTCTTTCGGTACTCTTCTTCGGTATCGACGTCGAGGAATGCCCCCTCGTCCTCGATGGCGATGTCGCCGACGGCGGACGCGTGCGCGCGAACGACGGGCTTCGCGCCAGCCGCGGGATCAGCCGCGCGCAGAGCGTCGAACACCGATCGATCGATGAGCAGCGGATGACCGTGGCGATCGCCGGAGGTCGGCCGCACGATCGGCGCGTGCGTCCGGCGGTAACGATCGATCACGGCGCGGACCGTTGACTCGGACACGAGAGGCACATCGACGAGCGTGAGGAGTACGGCCGCTACGCCGGGACGATCGACAGCGTTGAGCCCGGCGACAAGGGAGGACAACTGGCCGCGGTCGTAGTCGTGGTTGACGACGAACCGAGCCGGCAGCCCGCTCTCTGAAAAACTGCTGGCGATGAGATCGGCATCGTGCCCGAGCACCACGATCACATCGTCGACTCCTGCGTCGAGCAACGTCCGGATGATGCGCGTGAGGAAGGTGTGGCCGTCTCCAACCGGCAGCGTGGCCTTGGCGCGTCCCATCCGGGACGATCGGCCGGCCGCGAGCACGATGGCGGGGATCACGGACGCCATGTTATAGAATCGCGGCCATGGGTGACGTCGAGCTCCACATCCGCTGTCAGCGCTGCGGCGCCCAGATGGAAATGCGGGATCCTGGTCCGGGCATGCCCTGGACCCCGGATCAGTTCTGGGTCTGCAATAAGTGTGGCCGGCATTTCTGGACGACATATCCGCCACCCAAGCCCGCGGCCGCGCCGGCCGCCCCCGTCACCACATCCGCGACCACTGCGGCCGCCGCCGAACCAGGGTCATAAGTCACAAAATGTCTCGGCGTTACGTTCTCGAGTATCCCGTCGACGACCCCGATGACGAAGATGACGACGACACGGATGATGACGACGAGGACGATGAGGACGAGGACGGCGACGAGGAAGAGACAGAAACCTGGCAGGTATCAGATTTGAGACGGTTCCGCTAAAGGCAGGACTCTGCTTGACTTCCGCGACAGTACTTGCCTAGACTGGCCCCGATTTCCAGCTCAACCAAGCTGGACAGACTCTTCGGAACGGGAGGGGCGGGCATGCCATCCGGGACTATCGCAAGGCTCCTGATCGACAAGGGGTTCGGGTTTATCCGGGACGAAGGTGGGATTGAGCACTTTTTCCACCGCAGCTCGGTTCGCGGCGCGGTGTTTGAGCTGTTGCGCGAGGGTCAGCGGGTCGATTTCACTCCTGAAGATTCGCAGAAGGGGCCGCGCGCCGGCGACGTCCGACTCATCGAAGGGTAATCAACTCTCCCGCCGGTCCGCGGCGTTCTTCGCGGACCGGTCTCTTCCCTGCGAACGAATTGGCGGAAGCGCCTGGGAGTCGAACCCAGCCTCCCCGTGTTAACGGGGAGCGACCGATTTTGAAGACCGGGAGGGCCACCGGGCCCCGTTCACTTCCACCCACAGACTAATCGAACGACTGCCTTAGTGTCGCTGAGATCGTTCAGCACCGCGTTTGCACCGGCGGCGCGGAGTTCCTCGACCGAATGGCTTCCTGT
>DATASG010000266.1:0-5454 GCA_036269295.1 Vicinamibacterales bacterium
GAAGGAGCCGACGCTCAAAGCGTTCCTGACAAGGCGCGCCGACGCGTTTCTGTCGAATGACTACTACGCCAGCGACGTCGCCTGGATGGAGCTGGAGGGCGCAATCGAACCGACCATCGGGCCCTACGAGGTCTACGAGGACGAGCTCTTCAACTACAAAGCCGGGTTCGAGGCCTACGTCACGGTGCAGGATCCGATCGAAACCGCGAAGCTGCAGACGCTGGCCGCCCAGCTGCAGGACATCGAGGATCACCTGCCGATCGACCCGAAGCTGCGCAATCCCAAGCTGGGAGCGCTGGCGCCGATCACCGTCGTGAACGAGATCTACGCCGCCGGCGACGGCAACCGCGCGGTGCAGACCGCCGCCTTCAACCTGCCCAACGACGAGCGCGTGGTGCGCGAAAAGGGCGCCAAGCGGGTGATGTTGAAGAACGTGCAGGACGCGAAGTTCGCCAAGACGCTGCAGCCGATCTCGAAGATCGTCCTGCCGCCAGGCGATCAGAGGTCGCTGTCGTTCGACGCCTTCTTCACTCACATCGTCGTGCACGAGCTGATGCACGGGCTCGGCCCGCACAGCATCACGGTGAACGGCCGCAAAACGACCGTGCGGCAGGAGCTGAAGGAAACCTACAGCGCGCTCGAGGAGGCGAAGGCCGACATCTCCGGCCTGTTCGCGATTCAACACCTGATCGACAAAGGGGCGATGCCCAGGTCCCTCGAGGCGTCGCTGTACACGACCTATCTCGCCTCCGCGTTCCGATCGATCCGCTTCGGCGTCAACGAAGCGCACGGGCGCGGCATCGCGATTCAATTGAACTACCTGCTCGACCAGCGCGGCGTTCTGATCAACGGCGACGGCACCTTCGCGGTGAACACCGATCGAATGAAGGAGGGGGTCGCAGGCCTGACCCGCGACATCATGACGATTCAGGCCGAAGGGAATTACGCCGGCGCCAAGGCCCTGGGCGAGAAGATGGGGATCGTCCGCCCGGAGGTGCAGAAGGCACTCGACAAGCTGGCCGCCATCCCCGTTGACATCGAACCCCGGTTCGTGACCGCCGAGGAACTGCTGAAGCAGATGCGCTAGCGAGGACAGGCCACTAGCTAGCGCATCGTCGCGAGCGCGGCGAGCAGGATGGCGCGCGCCGCCTCGCCTGACGGAGTCGGCGCCGCTTCCATCGCCAGCGCCGCGTAGAGGCTGCGCATCACCTGCGCGGCGTTTTCCACCCTGGCGAAGCGGCGTCGGTCGATCTGCGGTCCGTTGGCCCACAACGCCGCGTGCGCGGCCGCCCACTCCTGCGTCCAGGCGCGCAGCACGCTCGCGTCGGCGTCGGGACGCCGCAGCACCGACTGCAGCGCCAGCGCCATCCGATCGTTCTCGCCCCATGTGAACACCGCGTCGTGGGAGTCGATCTTGGCGCGGACCGCGGCGAGCAGACGGGCGTCGCTGCCGGCGGACAGTTTCGGGTTGCGCGCCAGGAACTTCAACGCATCCGACGTGTGCGCGACGGTGTGCATCCACCCATGCACCGGGTCGAAGCCGCGCAGATCGCGCTCGCGCTGGAAGTAGTCGAGCATGCGGTCGAAGAACGCCTGCGTCTCGGCCGGTTCCAGAAACGGCGTCGACAGATCCGCCGCCGCAATCAGCGACAGGCTCAAGGCGGAGAACGATCGCTTGAAGACGCGATCGTCGCCGGCGATGCCAAGACCGTCATCGAGGTTCGTAGTCCACAGCCGCAGCAGCGAGCGCAGCTCCGGCGGAGACAACCGGTGGTCGCGGAGGATCCACCGCTCTGCGGCGCTGTAGGCGACTTCGTCTCGCAGCACCGGATCGTTGGATCCAAGAAGCTGATTCATTTCCGTCAGCATCTCGGCGGCCGTGCGGCCGCTCGGCACTATGAACCCGCCTTTGGCCAGCGCGATCCAATCAGATCGTGTCGCCGGCGCGGTCAGCAACAACATTGTGATCAGGAAGACTTTCATCTGCCGAAGATTATCGACGAACCGATGCAATCGATGAGCTGAAATCTGATACCCTAATTCAGGTTCGTTTTCAGAGACGCGTCGCCCCACGCCCTGCCCGTTCAACGCTCCCCCAGCGTCGGTCCGGGGCCGTCGCATTTCGTTCCGGGTGTTGTGGCACCACTGCTGAAACTGTTGTTGATTGAGGACTCGTCCGCCGACGAGGCGCTCGTCGTGCGCGCGTTGACGCGCGGCGGATTTCAGGTCCAGCATGAGCGCGTCGATGAGCCGGCGACGCTGACCGATGCTCTGGAGCGCCAGCCCTGGGACATCGCCATCGCCGACTATTCCATGCCGTCGTTTCCGGCCGGCGCGATCTTCGACGTCCTGCGCCAGCGCGACGCCGATCTACCGTTCATCTTCGTGTCGGACACCGGCGGGGAAGAGGCGGCGGTGGCGGCGATGCGGATCGGCGCCCGCGACTACGTGCTCAAGAGCCAGCTCCAGCGGTTGGCGCCGGTGGTCGAGCGCGAGCTCGGCGAATCGGGCGCCCGGCGCGAGCGGCGCCGCGTCGAGCAGCGCCTGGCCTATCTCGCCTATCACGACGCCTTGACCGATCTGCCGAACCGGCTGCTCCTCAACGATCGGCTGGCGCAGGCGCTGCGCGTCGCCGCCCGTGTCGGCTCTTCGCTGGCGCTGCTGCTGCTGGATCTCAACGGCTTCAAGGAGATCAACGACACCCTCGGGCATCACGCCGGCGATCGCATTCTGCAGGAAGTCGCGTCGCGCATGCGCGGGTTGCTGCGCGGCGCCGACACCGTCGCCCGCCTCGGCGGCGACGAGTTCGCGGTGGTGCTGCCGGGGAGCGATGTCGACGGCGCGCTGCTCGCGGCGCAGAAGATCCTGTATGAGATCGAACAGCCGTGCGTCATCGATCGCCAGGCGCTGAGCGTCCGCGCCAGCCTCGGCATCGCCTGTTTCCCTGAGCACGGTCGCTCGACCGGAACGCTGTTGGAGCGCGCCGACGTGGCGATGTACGTCGCCAAGAGCGACGGCATCGGCATCGCCGTCTACGCCCCCGATCAGGATCACCACGCGCACCGGCGTCTGACCCGGGTCGCGGAACTGCGGAACGGCCTCGGCGAAAACCAGTTCTGCGTCGAGTACCAGCCGATCGTGCAACTGTCCACCAACGCCGTTACCGCCGTGGAAGCGCTGGTGTGGTGGAACCATCCCCAGCTCGGCCGGGTCATGCCAGCCGACTTCATCCACCTCGCCGAGCAGACCGGACTGATCAATCCCCTGACCACGATCGTCCTCGAGACCGCGATCAGGGAGTGGAGCCAGCCGGCGATCGTGCCTCGGCTGACGGTGGCGATCAACCTGTCGCCGAGGACGCTCCAGGATCCCGGCCTGCCGCGGCGGATCGCCGACATGCTCGCGGTCTACAACGCGCCGCCCGAATCGCTCGCCTTCGAGATCACCGAGAACATCCTGATGTCGGATCCGGCGCGGTCGATGGACAGCCTCAATCGCCTGCACGGGATGGGGGCGCGGATCGTGATCGACGATTTCGGCACCGGCTACTCGTCGCTCAGCTACCTGCGCCGGCTGCCGATCGACGAGCTGAAGATCGATCGGTCCTTCATCGAGCCGCTCACCGGGCCCGACGACGTGATCGTGCGCTCGACCATCGATCTGGCGCACAACCTCGGACTCCGCGTCATCGCCGAAGGGGTCGAGAGCGCCGAGGTGCGGGCGCGGCTGGCGGCGCTCGGCTGCGACGCCGTCCAGGGCACGTTCATCCGCGCCCCGGCGCCGGCCCGCGACCTGCGCGAATGGATGGGGGTGCACGCTTGACCTTATACTTGAGTACAGGGTCGAGAATGAGCCTATGCAGACCAGCCAGACCGCCAGCGCAGCCGGCGTCAACGCCCAGACGCTGAGGTACTACGAACGGCGCGGCCTGCTGGCCCGCCCCCCGCGTCGCGGATCCGGCTACCGCGAATATCCCGCCGATGCCGTCCGCATCGTCCGCTTCATCAAGAGAGCCCAGGACCTCGGCTTCTCGCTCGACGAGATCGAGGAGCTGGTGCGCCTGCGCGGCGTCGGTCGCGGCGAGCGTCACCGCGTCCGCGCCATCGCCCAACGCAAGCTCGAGGACATCGAGCAGAAGATCGTCCACCTGCAGTCGATGCGCGCCGCGCTGCGCCAGCTGGTGGAGTCGTGCCATCGCGGCGGCGCCGCCGACTGCCCGATCATCGACGCGCTCAACGACGCGCCGGCGCGGAAGGGGTGAGCATGGCCCTCGATCCGGTCTGCGGCATGACGGTCGATCCGGCGCGCGCCGCCGGGCACGTCGATCACGACGGCACCACCTACTACTTCTGCTCGAAAGGCTGTGTCGAGAAGTTCCGCGACGATCCGAAGAAGTTCCTGTCGGGCGCGCGCGAGCGGATGGCTGCGGAGCCCGCGCCTGCGCCGGCGCTCTTGACGATCGGCGGCCTGAGGCGCCAATCCAATTTGCAATCAGCAATTGGCAATTTGCAGTCCGGCGAGTGGGTCTGCCCCATGGATCCCGAGGTCCTGAGCGACAAGCCCGGCGCCTGCCCGATTTGCGGGATGGCGCTCGAGCCCCGCGTCGCCGATCTGACGGGCTCGCCGAACCCCGAGCTCGTCGACATGACGCGGCGCCTCTGGATCGCCGTCGCGCTCGGCGCGCCGCTGTTCCTGGTGACGATGGGCGACATGCTGAGCGGCGAAGCGCTTTCCCGTCGCCTCGGCCCGTCGTGGGTCAACTGGATTGGTTTCCTGCTGGCGACACCGGTTGTGCTCTGGTGCGGCCAGCCGTTCTTCCACCGGATGCGCGCCTCGATCGTGAACCGCAGCCCGAACATGTTCACGCTCATCGGTCTCGGAGTGGGCGCCGCCTACGGATACAGCGCCATCGCGACCGTGGCGCCGAATCTGTTTCCCGCCGGGTTCAGCATGCACGGCGCGGTCGACACCTACTTCGACACCAGCGTCGTCGTCACCGTGCTGGTGCTGCTCGGGCAGGTGCTGGAGCTGCGGGCGCGTCACCGCACCGGCGAGGCGATTCGCCAGCTGCTCGGTCTGGCGCCGAAGACCGCGCGGCTCGTGCGCGGCGGCCGCGAAGACGATGTGCCGCTGGAACGGGTGCTGGTCGGCGACCTGCTGCGCGTGCGTCCGGGCGAAAAGGTTCCGGTCGACGGCGTCGTTGCCGGCGGCGCCGCCGCCGTGGACGAGTCGATGGTCACCGGCGAGTCGATGCCGGTGGACAAGCAGCCTGGCGACCGCGTCATCGGAGCCACCATCGCCGTCAGCGGCACGATCACCATGACCGCAGAGCGCGTCGGCAGCGAGACCTTGCTGGCGCAGATCGTGCGGATGGTCGCGGAGGCGCAACGCACGCGCGCTCCGATCCAGCGGCTGGCGGATCGCGTCGCGGCCTATTTCGTGCCCGCGGTGATC
>DATASG010000267.1:0-4025 GCA_036269295.1 Vicinamibacterales bacterium
GTGTACGTCAACAGCCGCCCGCTCGCTTCCGCGCCGACCACGACTTCGGTCGCTTCGACGTTGCCGTACGCGTCCGGCTGCGCGCGCTGCGCGCAGCCGCACAGCGCCACCACCGTCAGCCACGCCGCCGCGCCCGCGAGCTTCATGCCTCGCATCACTGCACCTCCAATCCCAGCGTCGTCAGCAGGCGCGCCCGCGCCTGTTCAAGCTCGACGCGGTGACGGTTTCTTTCGAACTGCGCGCTCAACCATTCGCTGTGTCGATCGAGATACTCGGACGCCGTGATCACGCCCTCTCCCAGCCGTACCCGCGCGGTGCGGTCGATGCTCTCGCGCAACGCCACGACGCGATCGTCGGTGGGCAGCGCCGCCTGGAGGTGATCGATCGCGGCGAGATCCGTCCGGGTCGCGCGGCGAACCGCGTTCGTGAACGCTGACTCCTCGGCGGACACGATTGTCTGCTGCAGCGCCAGCACCTCGCGTTCACGGTCCGAGGTGCGCCACGTCCACGCCTTCCATTGGAGCTGGACTCCCGCCAGCGCGTAGCCCTCCGGGCGATCGCTGGCGAAGTTCAGTCCCGGCCGTCCGTAGCCACCGCGCCCGAACGCCGACAGTTGCGGGAGATCGGCGGCCTTCGTGACCTTCTGCTGGCGCGCGGCGCGGTCGCGGGTGCGATCGAACTGCGCGTATTCAGGTCTGGCGCGGGCGTCGAGCATCGTCGCGCGTGCCTGCGACAAGCGATCGCTGAGCTCCGGCAGTACGACCGCGGCGTCCGGATTGATGGGACGGCCGGTCAGGATGGCGAGGCGCGCCAGCGCGGCGCTGCGGCTCGATCGCAGCCCGTCCGCCTGCTGGCGCTGCTGCAGCAGCGTCGCTTCGATCGCGGCGGCCTCCCCCGGTAGCGCCGTGCCTTCTTGCACCCGCCTGGTCATCTCGCTCAGACGCCCCTCGAGATCGTCGAGCGTCGCGGTGAGCGCGCCGAGCTGCTCCTGCAGCAGCGCCGCGCCGAAGAACGCGTCGTTGACTTCCTCCCGGAGGGCGAACAGCGCCGTGCGCACCCGCGCCTGCGATTCGGCGAGATCGGCGCGCGCCAGATCGCGGCGCGGCTGCATCGACCCGTCGTAGATTCGCTGATCGACGCGCAGCGAGGCGTCGTAGGTGAACTTCGGCGCCCCGAACACCGGTTGTCCGTCCGGGCCGTTGAACGGCGCGGTGGCCGCGTCGGACTGGTACTGCGATTGTCCGAGGGCGCTGATCGACGGCAGCCGTTCGATGTCGATATTGCGCAGGCGAAGATCGGTCTGCTGCGAAAGCAGGCCGAATTCCCTCGTGCGCGCATCGGTGGTGGCCGCCTGGCGCTGCAGCGCGCCGAGTTGCAGCGGTTCACGATCATCCGCCCGAACGCTCTGTGACCGGGCCGGCGTCGCCGATGCGCCGATCAGCGACACCGCCAGACACCTGGTGAGGAGACGCATCATGGCCGCAACGCTCCCATGAAGAAAGCCGGCAGGTCCTGGTGCCGGCGGGTGATGAACTGGCCGAAGCGCCGATCGTCCATGCTGAGCACCGCCTGAATCATCGGCCGGGCCGCGAACGGAAAGATACAGAGCGACAGCAGGTTGATGACGAACGATTCGGGCGCCATCGGGCGCATCGCGCCGGCCTTGACGCCCGCCTCGATCTGGCGGCGCAGCCGGCCGAGCACGCGAGGGCCGAGCTCCCGCGGCCCGAGGCCGGTGACCGCAGCGACCAGCTGCGCCGCCCGCTCCGGATGATGCGTGACCTCACCGATGATGTAGCCGGGCAGGTAGGGCGCGCGCGTCAGGTGATCGAGCTCGAGGTCGATGATCCGCCGCACTTTGTCCTCGAGCGTGCCGGCCGACGCGATCACCTGCACCACCGCCGGCATGAATCCCTTCGCCGCCCGTTCGAAGGCGGCCTGGGCCAGCTGCTCCTTGTTGCGGAAGTAATAGTGCAGCAGCGCCTGGTTGACGCCGGCTTCCGTGGCGATCTCCTGCATGCGGGCGCCGGCGGTTCCGCGGCGAACGAAGACGGCGTGAGCGCCATCGAGGATGCGCCGCTCGGTGTCGCCGTCTTTCTTGGTCTTTCCCGTCTTCAATCGTTGTCCTGTCAATCGCGGTCTCTTCGCTCGTCTGCGGTCGTCGTTGTGGTGGCCTTGGGTCATTTAATCGTTTAATTTAATCGGACAGTTAAAATACATCACAATCCTTCGCTTGGCAAGCGGCCGGGGCCTTCGGAAGGACGGCGCCTCGCGCCGCCAGCCGTTTGAGTCAGACCGTCAGGTTCACGATCCAGGCGACGCGAGCGGGACGGCCGATGAATGTGCCGTAGCGGATCGCCTCCCGGGCGACGCGGCGCGCCTTCGCGCCGGAGAGCGTCGCGAACGGCTTCAGCGCCACGGTGACCGCGTCGGCCTCGATCCGCCGGGTCCACGTCCCGGCGATGCGGCCGTCCAGCACGATCGTCGGGCTGAAGATCCCGTTCCGCGACGCGCCGGCATGGGCCGGATCGACCGCGGCGCTGCGGTCGCGGTAGGCGACGGTGTACTCGTCGTACGGCGGCAGCAGCACGGCGTGCGGTGACCGCACGCAGGAATGTCGCGCCGTGGCCGGGTCAGGTCGGGGTCCTGCCAGGGCAACCGCCTTGCGGCCGTCCGCCGCCGAGAGCCCGGACCACCAGATGAAATCCTGCAGCGTCGCCGGACCATGGCTCGCGAAGTAGCGGCCCGCCAGCTCCGCGAGCGCGTCATCGCGATCGCGCATCCCGGCGCCCGGCACCCACTCGTCGAGCAGCGCGAACGCCGCTTGCTTGCCTTCCCGCGCCGCGAAGCAGATCAGGCCGTCGTGGGCGCAGCGCCAGAGAATGTGGAGACCGCGATTGTCTCGTGTGACGATCCCCGCCCGCTCCAGCAAGGCATACAGGCGCGGCCGCGTCAGCTGGCGGCCGCCCTCCAGCGCCCGGACGATGATCGCCCCGCTCTTCGCGAGCACCCGCGCGTCGAGCTCGAGCTGACGAAAGCGCGGCGCCGCGCGCGCGATGGTCCGCGGCGCGAAGTGAGCCAGCATCCAACGGACGTCCTGCGGCGCCACGAAGTGGATCGTGCCGCGCAGCGGCCAGGTTCTGACGATGGCACGGGCCGCGATCGCCGCTTCGACCTCAGCGGCCGTCGCGCCGGTCGTGCGCATCCCGACCGCCCACAACGCGCCCGCGAAGTCCTGCGCCTGCACCGCGCCCAGCCACCGCACCACCTCGGCGGGCGAATCGAAGCCGGGTCCGGCCAGGCGCTGGGTGCGAAGGCGCTGCTGCGCCGTGGTCACGGCTTCCAGAGGCCGAGCAATCGCCGGACGGTGACCATCTGTCCGATGTGATAGGCGTTGTGATCCGCGAGCAGCAGGATCTCGCGCAAATAGGTCTGGCCGCTGCCGTGAGGAATCGCCGCCAGCAGATCGATCTGGGGGTTGGCCGCGAGCCGCTGCATCGCGCTCCGGTCGCGGCGGTAGGCGGCAATCGACGCCGTCCATGCCGCGGTGTGGCGCGGCCCGAGCTGTTTCGGCCAGTAGTCGGCCGGCCACTGCTTGTCCTTGTATCTCGAGGTCAGGCAGAACTCGAGGATGTCGGCTTGGCTGATTCGCAGGTGCTCCACCAGCTGCCACAACGAATGCTCGACGCCCTGCGGCAGCGCGCCCGGCAGCCTGGGAGGAATCCCCTTCACCGCGCGATCGAACGTGACATGCGCCTGGTCGAAGTCGAGCAGCTGCACCAGCTGCGCCCGGAAGGCCTTGTCGTCGGACATCAGAGCACCCGGATCAGATCCGACCTCGTGATGATGAATGTCTTGTCGGTCTTGAAGTCGCGCACCAGCACCGCCGGGTTGTGCGGCGTGATCATCGTCGACAGCAGATCGACCGGCGTCGACACGTCGACGAAGGGAAACGCGGGCTCCATGATCGACTCGACCGGATGTCCCTTGATGTTGGGATCGCGCACCAGCTCCTGATAGAGGTG
>DATASG010000268.1:0-6346 GCA_036269295.1 Vicinamibacterales bacterium
CCTAGAACCCTAGAACCCTAGAACCTCAGAACCCTAGACCCTTTTATGCCTACCGCAACCCCATCCAAACTACAGGTCGGCCGCATCGTCCAGATCATCGGCCCGGTCGTGGACGTCGAATTCGAGGCCGGGCACCTGCCCGCGATCTACAACGCGCTCCGCATCCAGGCACCGGCAAAGGAAGGGCGCGAGGCGCTCGATGTGATCGCCGAAGTCGAACAGCACCTTGGCGAGAACCGCGTCCGCGCGGTCGCGATGAAGCCGACCGATGGCATGCAACGCGGCATGGAGGCGACCGACCTCGGCGAGCCGATCTCGGTGCCGGTTGGCCCCGAGACGCTCGGCCGCGTGCTGAATGTGCTCGGCGAGCCGGTGGACTTCCCGGACCGGCCGGTGCAGTCGAAGGCGCGCTGGCCGATTCACCGCGCCGCGCCGACGCTCGAACAGCAGTCGACCGACCTGAAGATGTTCGAGACCGGCATCAAGGTCATCGACCTGCTCGAGCCGTACCTCCAGGGCGGCAAGATCGGTCTGTTCGGCGGCGCCGGCGTCGGCAAGACCGTGATCATCATGGAATTGATCCACAACATCGCGCTCAAGCACGGCGGTGTATCCGTGTTCGGCGGCGTCGGCGAGCGCACGCGCGAGGGCAACGATCTCTGGCACGAGTTTCAGGAGAGCGGGGTCATCGATCCGCAGGACCATACCAAGTCGCGCGCGGCGCTGGTCTACGGCCAGATGACGGAGCCGCCGGGCGCGCGCCTGCGCGTCGGCCTGTCGGCGCTGACCGTCGCCGAGTACTTCCGCGACGCCGAAGGCAAGGACGTGCTGCTGTTCATCGATAACGTCTTCCGCTTCACCCAGGCCGGCTCGGAAGTGTCGGCGCTGCTCGGCCGCATGCCGTCGGCGGTCGGCTACCAGCCGACGCTGCTCAGCGAGATGGGCCAGATGCAGGAGCGCATCACCTCGACCAAGAAGGGCTCGATTACGTCGGTGCAGGCGATTTACGTTCCCGCTGATGACTACACCGACCCGGCGCCGGCGACGACCTTCGCGCACCTCGACGCGACGACCAACCTGTCGCGCGCGATTTCGGAGCTGGGGATTTATCCGGCGGTCGACCCGCTGGCCTCGACCTCGCGCATTCTCGACCCCCGCATCCTCGGCGAGGAGCACTACGGCGTGGCGCGCAACGTCAAGCAGATCCTGCAGCGCTACAAGGACCTGCAGGATATCATCGCCATTCTCGGCATCGACGAGCTCTCGGAAGACGATCGCCTCACGGTGTCGCGCGCCCGCAAGATCCAGAAGTTCCTGTCGCAGCCGTTCTTCGTGGCGCAACAGTTCACTGGTCTCGAGGGCAAGTACGTGCCGGTCGCCGACACCATCCGCGGCTTCAAGGAGATTGTCGAAGGCAAGCACGACGAGATCCCCGAGCAGGATTTCTACCTGGTGGGATCGATCGAAGAGGTGGTCGCGAAATTCCAACAGCGTCAGAGCGCCTAAGCCGTGGCCGATCACATTCCGGCGCTGCCGACCAGGATTCAGCTGCTCATCGTTTCGGCCGATCGTTCCCTGGTGAACGAGACCGTCGACGAGGTGGAGATCCCCGGCTTTGACGGCTATTTCGGCGTCCTGCCTGGGCACACGCCGCTGCTCACGGTGCTGCAGGTCGGCGAACTGTGGTACCGGCAGGGGTCGGAGAAGCACTACTTGTCGATCGCGTTCGGGTTCGCCGAGGTCCAGCCCGACCGCGTCACCATCTTGGCGCAAATCGCCGAGAAGGCCGAAGAAATCGATCTCGCGCGGGCCGAGGCGGCGAAGAAGCGCGCCGAGGAGCGGGTCGTCCGCCCGACGGTGGACATGGACGCAGAGCGGGCCCGCATCGCGCTGATGAAGTCCCTCATCCGCCTCCAGGTCGCGACTCGGGCTAGAATTCGTTCGTAATTGCTGGCCAACCTCGCCAACCTGTTTCGCTACAGCGGCCTGATCCAGAGCCTGGTCGCGCGTGAGCTGAAGGCGCGCTACCGCGGATCGGCGCTCGGTTTCGTCTGGTCGTTCATCAACCCGCTACTCCTCCTGCTGATCTACTCGTTTGTCTTCACCACCGTGATGCCGAATACCACCGAAGGCGTGCAGCCTTACCAGCTGTTCATGTTCTGCGGCATCCTGCCGTGGACCTGGTTCTCCTCGTCGCTCGCCGAGTCGGCGAACTCGCTCATCTCGGGCGGCAACCTGATCAAGAAGGTGCTGTTTCCGGCGGAAGTGCTGCCGATTGTCAGTGTGCTGACGAACATGGTGCACTTCTTTCTGGGGTTGCCGATCCTGGTCGCGTTCCTGCTCCTCTACCAGCACTTTCCACGTCCGGAGAACCTGCTGTGGTTCCCGGTTGTCGTGCTGGTGCAGCTCGTCTTCACGACGGCGTTGGCCTTGATCCTGTCGGCCCTGGCGGTACACTTCCGCGATATCAAGGACATCCTGTCGAACTTGCTGACCTTGTGGTTCTTCGCCACGCCGATCATCTATCCTTGGTTCCAGCCCAGCGTCCAGAAGTTCCACGTCTTTTTCGACATCAACCCGTTCACGCATCTGGCAGTCTCATACCAGGAGATCCTGTTCTTCAACCAGGGGCCGGTGGGACACTGGAAATGGTTGCTCGCGTGGGGCGCCGGATCAGTGCTGCTGTTCCTGGCCGGCTACTGGCTGTTCGATCGCCTGCGCGACTCGTTCGCGGAGGCGGTGTGATGATTGGCCACAGAGACACAGAGACACTTTCTTCCCTGGTTCTTTCGTGTATTTCGTGCGTTGCCGATGAAGGAACCGGAGCGATGGCGTGACACCGGCAATCGAGCTGCTCAACGTCTCCAAAGTCTACCGCCGCTACGGCGGGCGCCAGTTCTCTACCCTGAAGAGCGCGCTGCTGCAGCGTAGCATCCTGCGCGATCTGCAGCCGAGCGAAACGTTTCCCGCCCTGACCGACGTCTCGTTCTCGGTGCCGAAGGGCTCGACCTACGGCGTCATGGGACGCAACGGCTCCGGCAAAAGCACCGCGCTGAAGCTCGTCGCCGGCATTACCAAGCCGACCAGCGGCGCCGTCCATGTCGAAGGCCGCATCTCCGCGCTGATCGAGCTCGGCGCCGGCTTCCACCCGGAGATCTCCGGCCGCGAGAACGTGTTCATCAACGGCATCATGCTCGGCCTCACCAAGCGTGAGATCCAGCAGCGCTTCGACGAGATCGTCGACTTCGCCGAGCTGCGCGAGTTCATCGACGCGCCGGTCAAGACCTACTCCTCCGGGATGTACATGCGGCTCGGGTTCGCCGTCGCCATCAACGTCAACCCGGACGTGCTGCTGGTCGACGAGGTTCTCGCGGTCGGCGACGAAGGCTTCACCCACAAGTGCCTCGACAAGTTCGCGGAGTTCAAGCGCAGCAACAAGACCATCCTCCTGGTCACCCACTCGTTGAATCTGATTGAGCGCTTTTGCGACCAGGCGCTCTGGCTCGACAACGGCCACGCCATGTCGCACGGCGATCCCAAACGAGTCGTCGGCGCCTACCTGACCAAGGTCGAGGAGAGCGAAGAAAAACTGCTGGCGCAGACCACCGCGAGGGCGGTCGAGAGCGCATCGCGCGGATCCGCGGGCCCGGGCGGCCATGATCCCGCGGAACAGCCGGCCGACCCGACCGCGAACATGTTTCAGGCGACCGAAGGACGCTGGGGCTCGCGCGAGGTGGAGATCACCGACGTCGGGTTTCTCGACCGCGAGGGGCAGCCGTCGTTCGTGTTCCATTCCGGCGATCCGATCGCCGTGCGCGTCAAGTTGCGAGCGGAGCAGCCGGTGGCCGACTTCGTGTTCGGCTTTGGCCTGTTCAATGCCGACGGGGTTTGCTGCTACGGCACCAACACCTATCTGGAGGAGCTGCAGCCGCAAAGGCTGAGCGGCGAGGCCGAGGCGACCTTTGCGATCGAGAGTCTGGACCTGGTCGAGGGCACCTACAAGGTGGACATCGCCGTTCACAAGATCGACGGGTTTCCGTACGATTACCATCGCCTGCTCTACACATTCCGCGTCAAGTCGCGGATCCACGACGTCGGCATCTACCGACCGCGCCACCAGTGGACCTTCTCGCCTGCGGTTCAATTCAAGAAGCCGCTCGGCTGACGCCCCGCTCCATGTATACACGAGCCGAATCCGTCGCCCTGGTAGAACGCCTGCGGTCCGCCGGGAAGACGATCGTGTTCACCAACGGCGTCTTCGATCTCCTGCACGTCGGCCACCTGCGCTATCTTCAGCACGCGCGTGAGCTTGGCGACGCGCTGCTCATCGGCTTGAACTCAGACCGGTGCGTCCGCGAGATCAAAGGACCGGAGCGTCCGATCACGACAGAGTCCGAGCGCGCCGAGGTCCTCGAAGCGCTGCGCTGCGTCGACGGCGTCGTCGTCTTCGACGAACCGACGCCCTGGAATCTGATCGCGGCGATTCAACCCGACGTGCTGGTCAAAGGCGCCGACTGGGCCGAAGACGCCATCGTCGGACGCGACATCGTGGAGGCGCGCGGTGGACGTGTCGTCAGGGTCGCCGTGGAGGCCGGCCATTCCAGCAGCGCGATCGTGGCAAAGATCCGGCGCCGACACCGCTGACGCCTCCCCTGCTAGACTGGAGAATTCGGGTCTTCGAGCAGCCGTGGCCACCTCAACATCACTGAACCTTCGCGCCGTCCTGAAGGCTGCCGTGACCCGCAGCGGCATGGACGCCCCTGCGCGAACCGTGTCCGGTCTGACCGGGTCCGCCAAAGCCCTGCTGGTGGCCTCGGCCGCCCACGCGCAGCCCACCGGCGTCGTCCTTTACATCGTGCCCGGCGACGGCGATCTCGAGGAGACCTGCGCCGACGTGGCCTTTTTCCTGGCGGCGCTCGAAGGGCTGGCGCCGGCGGCTGTCGAGCGCGCGGTTCTGCCGTTTCCGTCGCACGAAGTCGACCCCTATCGCGGCCTGGCCCCCCATATCGGCGTCACGTCGGTGCGGGCGCGCGCGCTGTACGCGATCGCTCAGGGCACGGCTCGCGTGGTGATTGCCTCGGCCGCCGCGGTGCTGCCTCGCGTCTCGACCGCCGACCGCATGCTGGCAGCGTCGCTGACCTTGAAGCCGGGACAGGACATGTCGCCGGTCGATCTCGCCGAGCGGCTGGTGGATGCCGGGCTCTCGCGCGAAGATCCGGCCGACGAAGCGGGGGAATTCGCCATCCGCGGCGGCATCGCCGACGTGTTCCCCGCCGGCGAGCCGCACCCGGTGCGGCTCGAGTTCATCGGTGACACGATCGAGACGCTGCGCACCTACGATCCCTCGACCCAGCGATCGATCGCGCCGATCGATCAGATCGCAATCGTCCCGCTGCGCGACATCCTCCAGGACGATCGCGGCGCCACCATCTTCGACTACCTGGCCCGGGCCAGCGCCTCGCGCATCATTGTCTCTGAGCGCGACGAGGTCGACGCCCACGCAACCAGGCTGCTCGATCAGATTCAACAGAGTTACGAGAACATCACCGCCGTTGCTTCCTCGAACGTGCCGCGTCCGGACGAGCTCCTGGCGGACTGGGAAACGGTCAGGTCGCGCCTGGCGCAGGGAACGCAGCTCTCCATCCTGGGCATCGACGCCGGCGCCCGCGAGATCCGATCGCAGCCGGCGGTCGAGCTCAAAGGCCGCGTCGCCGACTGGGTGGCGGAGATTCGGCGTCTGCGCGACGACGGCGAGTCGGTGCTGTTCGTGGCCGCGACGCCGGGCCGGGCCGAGCGCTCGATCGAAGTGCTGAAGGAGTACGACGTCTTCGCGGTTCCGGTCGAGCGCGCCGAGGACGCGCACTACGCCGCCGTGCTGGTGGCGGTCGGGGCGCTGTCGCGTGGATTCCGGCTTCCCGACGCCGGCCTGCAGATCTACGCCGAGGCGGACGTCTTCGAGGAGGAGCGCCGGGCGCCCGAGCGCCGGCGCTCGGCGACCAAGGCGTTTCTGTCGGATCTGCGCGACCTCAAGGTCGGCGACTACGTCGTGCACATCGACAACGGCATCGGCATGTTCGTCGGCCTCAAGCAGATCGGGGTCGGCGACACCATGCAGGAGTTCCTCGAGCTCCGTTACGCCGGCGAGGACAAGCTGTTCGTGCCAGTCGAGCGGCTCGATCTCGTGCAGAAGTACACCGGCGCGTCGAAGCCGCCGATCGACCGGCTCGGTGGCGCGTCGTGGGAGAAGGCAAAGGGCAAAGTCAAGAAAGCCATGCGCGACATGGCGGAGGAGCTGCTCAAGCTCTACGCGGCACGCCGCGCGGTGCCCGGCCATGCGTTCAGCCCG
>DATASG010000269.1:0-6168 GCA_036269295.1 Vicinamibacterales bacterium
CTGAGGCGCGGCCGCTCGCGCGTCGACGACTTCTTCGCTGTCTTCGTCGGCAGCATCCTGGCCGTCGTATTTGGCATCGTGGCGACGTTGTACGTGCAGACCTATTTCGCGACCACCGCGGCGCGGCAACGCGGCGCTTTCGAGGTCTCGCAGCCGGTCTGGGCGATCTTCCTGATCCTGAACGTCATGCTGACGTTCGCCGCGCGCGAGCTGGTGCGCGAGCTGCTCGAGCGCCGCTGGCGCGCCGGCATCGGCCTCAAGCGCATCCTGATTGCCGGCTCCGGCGAGCTCGGCAGGCTGGTCGCCGACAAGATCATCGAGCACCGCGAGCTCGGCTACCAGATCGTCGGTTTCGTCGACGACCGGGCCGCGGGCGATCACCTGGGCTATCGCGGCCTGCCGCTGCTCGGTACGATCGAGGAAGCCGCCGACATCGCGGCCCGAGAAGCGGTCGACCATCTCTACGTCGCGCTGCCGCCCGAGCAGCACGTCCAGATGCTGCAGCTGATCGAAAGCACCAGCCGCGAGTGCGTGGACGTGAAGGTGGTGCCGGATCTGCTGCAGGTCATCGCGCTGCGCGCCCGCCTCGAGGACCTCGACGGCGTCCCGGTCATCAACATCAACGACGTCCCGCTCCAGGGTTTCAACGCGATCGTCAAGCGCGGGATCGACATCGCGATCTCCGCGGCGGCGCTGATCACCATCGCGATCCCGTTCTGGCTGGTGGCGGCGCTGGTCAAGCTCAGCTCGCGGGGCGACGTGTTCTACCGCCAGGAGCGCATGGGGCTCGACGGCAAGCCCTTCATGATCTACAAGTTCCGCTCGATGTACGACGACGCCGAAGCCGAAACCGGGCCGGTGTTCGCCAGCGAGCAGGATCCGCGCCGGACGCCGCTTGGCAAGCTCCTGCGGCGCTCGAACGTCGACGAGCTGCCGCAACTGTGGAACGTGCTACGGGGCGACATGTCGATCGTCGGCCCGCGCCCCGAGCGGCCGCTGTTCGTGGCCCAGTTCAAGGACAAGATCCCGCAATACATGCTCCGCCACAAGGTCAAGGCCGGCATCACCGGCTGGGCACAGGTGAACGGCTGGCGCGGCAACACGTCGATCGAGAAGCGCATCGAGTACGATCTGTATTACATCGAAAACTGGTCGGTTCGCCTCGACCTCAAGATCATGTGGCTGACGCTGCTGCGCGGATTTTTCCACAAACATGCCTATTAAGAAACGGGTCGTCATCACCGGAGCTGCCGGATTCATCGGATCCCACCTGGCAGAGACGCTGCTCGACCGCGATTACTCGGTCATCGGCATCGACAACCTGCTGACCGGCGACACCGCCAACATCTCGCACCTGGCGAACCGCGACTTCAGCTTCATCAAGCACGACGTCACCAACTACATCTACGTCGACGGCCCGGTCGACTTCGTCCTGCACTGGGCGAGCCCGGCCAGCCCGATCGACTACCTCGAGCTGCCGATCCCGACGCTCAAGGTCGGCGCCCTGGGCACGCACAAGGCGCTCGGCCTCGCCAAGGCCAAGGGCGCGCGCTTCGTGATCGCCTCCACCTCCGAAGTCTACGGCGATCCGCTGGAGCACCCGCAAAAGGAGACCTACTGGGGCAACGTCAACCCGGTGGGCCCGCGCGGCGTCTATGACGAAGCCAAGCGATTCGCCGAAGCGATGACGATGGCGTATCACCGCTATCACGGGCTCGACACCAAGATCGTGCGCATCTTCAACACCTACGGTCCGCGTATGCGGCTGAACGACGGCCGCGCGGTCCCCGCGTTCATGTCGCAGGTGCTCCGCAACCAGGACGTCACCGTCTTCGGCGACGGCACGCAGACGCGCAGCTTTACCTACATCACCGATCTGGTCGACGGCATCATCAAGCTGATGCTGTCGTCAGAGAACGACCCTGTCAACATCGGCAACCCGGTGGAGATGACGATCAAGCAGATCGCCGAGACGATCATCAAGATGACCGGATCGACGAGCAAGATCGTCTACCGCCCGCTGCCGACCGATGATCCGAAGCAGCGCCGCCCCGACATCACGCGCGCCCGCACGCTCCTCGGCTGGGAGCCGAAAGTGCAGCTCGAGGAAGGGCTGGTCAAGACCATCGATTACTTCCGCACCAAGGTCGGCTAGCGGTCGGCTGAGCTGCCGCGAATGGATGTCTTCCAGTGGCGCGGCTGCGCGAGCGGCGTCCGGGCGCCCTGTTCAACGATGGGTTTGCCGACTGTCTCGCCGCACTTGGAGGCCGGAATCACATCGCCACCTGAACGGCAACGACGTCTGGGCTGGCACTGCCCTTGCTCAATGTTGGTGCATGGGCACAATCCTTCTCGTCATTCTGATCCTGATGCTCCTCGGCGCCATCCCGGCGTGGCCGCACAGCCGGAGCTGGGGTTACGGTCCGAGCGGCGGTCTCGGTCTGGTCGTGATCATTCTCCTCATCCTGATCGTGACCGGACGCCTGTAACCAGGCGGTTGGCGAAATTCCCGTCGCGTTCCTGGTCCCTGGCGATCGTCCTCGCCGTGGCCACGTCGTATCCCGCTTTGTGTCAGCCCGCCGACCCTGCTTCGGCCACCGCCGAAGCCTACGTGCCGATCACGGCGGCGCAACGCGTGGACTGGATCGTCGGTGGGACGATTGGAAAGCAGAGCCTCACAGTGGTCGGACCGCTCGCCACGACGTGGCAGACGGGGTTCAATACGCCCGAGGAGTGGGGACGCGGCCTCTCGGGGGTCACCAGGCGGTACGCGCAGCGCGGAGCCGACGTCGCCATCTCGAACACGATCGAAGCCGGGGTGGGCGCGCTGTGGGGTGAGGACCCGCGCTACATTCGGTCAGGTCGCAAGGGCATCTGGCCACGCGCGCGCTACGCGATGAAGACGGTCTTTCTCACGCAGCGTCGCGATGGCTCCTTGAGGCCGGCGTGGGGCCGCTACGCCGGAAACACCCTGAACAACCTGATTGAGAACGCGTGGTTGCCGCCCAGCGTGACGACGGGGCAGCAGACGGCGTTGCGAAGCGGCCTGGGCATGCTGGGTCGTCTGGGCGGCAACGCCTGGCAAGAGTTCTGGCCGGACGTGGTCCGGCATTTCCGCAAAAAGTAGAGTGGGGCGCCCTTGTGGGACGCGTCAGGCCGGATGACGCGGTCCGAAGCGCTCGGCCGACCGTGCGCTGGCCGCGGCCGCCACTTCCTCGCGATTGCGGGGTGCGGCAGCGGTCGACAGCGAGTCGATCAGCCGGCGCGCGACCGCCGCGGTCTCCTCGATGGCGCGGTCGAAGGCGGCTTCGTTGGCCTTGGACGGCGAGGTGAAGCCGCTCAGCTTCCGCACGAACTGCAGCGAGGCGGCGCGAATCTCCTCGTCGGTCGCCGGCGGGTCGAAGTTAAAGAGGGTCTTGATGTTTCGGCACATCGTGCTTTCCCCATGGATATTCGATGTAGTGGGCGGTTTCGATTGCGACGTCACGGCCGCAGATCTCTTCGACGACGGCGAATGACATGTCGATCCCGGCCGAGACGCCGGCGGACGTGAACACGCCGTCGTGGACGACGCGGCGGCCGCGCTGAACCTGAATGGTCGGGTCGATCGACGCCAGCAGATCCAGTCCCGCCCAATGCGTGGTCGCGCGCTTCCCCCGCAACAGCCCGACCTTCGCCAGCAGAAGAGCGCCGGTGCAGACGGACGTGACCTGCCGGGACGCCGCCGATGTCTGCCGGATCCAGCCGAGCGTCGCCTCGTCGGCCAGCAGCGCGCGCGTGCCGAAGCCGCCGGGGACGACCAGGATGTCGATCGGCGGCGCGTCCGCCCACGAGTGGCGCGGAGTCACCGTCAGGCCACCAATCGCGGTGATGGCATCGCGAGAACGCGCGACCGTAAACGTCTCGAACGGCGCGCTGTCGTCGGTCCGACGCGACTCGGAGCCCGCCACGGTACGGGTGCGCGAGAACACTTCGAACGGCCCCGCGAAATCGAGCACCTCAACATCGTTGAAGATGAGCACGCCAACGGTCATGCGCCTGTCGTTGTTCATGGATGAATTTCAACACGAGACCAGGAGAATAGTTCAACAGAAGATCAGAAGAACAGGAGGTTCAGGTCCCGATCGCTTTGGTCATTCTAATGAAATGCGCCGGCCTGCGGAGCTGCGGGTCGACCAGCGGCTCCGTGCCGTTGTCGACGAAGCCGAGGGCCCGGTAAAACGGCGGCAGCTCGGTTCGTAGATCGACGATGCGGATGTCCAGGGCGCGGCAGCCGAGCGAGGCGGCGCGGCGCTCCGCCGCCGTGATCATCTGCTTTCCGAGGCCGCGCCCCTGCTGTAACGGGTTGACGGCCAGCATCCCCAGATACAGACGATCCTTCCGCTGCTCGAGATACATACACGACGCCAGAGCGCTTGCGGTGCCGTCAACGACGCTCGCGGTGCCGTCAACGACGGAGAAGGTGCCGGTGGTCATGTAGCGCTCGATTTCCGGCGCCGACGTACGATCCCGGTCGATGAAGCTCCGCTCCATCGCGAACGCCGCGTTCAGCAGCGCGACGATCGCCGGCACGTCAGCGTCACTGGCGGTCCGCAGCGTGATCACCACCTCTACCGGGTCAGCTTGCGGTATTTGATCCGGTGCGGCTGGTCGGCCGCCGATCCGAGGCGGCGGTGACGGTCCGCCTCGTAATCCTGATAGTTTCCCTCGAACCAGACCACCTGGCTGTCGCCCTCGAACGCGAGCATGTGGGTCGCGATCCGGTCGAGAAACCAGCGGTCGTGGCTGATGACCACGGCGCAGCCAGCGAAGCCGAGCAGGGCCTCCTCGAGCGAGCGCAGGGTGTCGACGTCCAGGTCGTTGGTCGGCTCGTCGAGCAGGAGCAGGTTGCTCCCCTTCTTCAGCAGCTTCGCGAGGTGGACGCGATTGCGCTCGCCGCCCGAGAGCGTGCCGACCTTGCGTCCTTGCGCGGCGCCTTTGAAATTGAACCACGATACGTAGGCGCGCGAGGCAACCTTGCGCTTGCCGAGCTCGATCTCCTCGGCGCTGCCGGTGATCTCGTCGAACACGCTCTTGTTCGGATCGAGTGCGTCGCGGCTCTGATCGACGTAGCCGATCTGCACCGTCTCGCCGATCTTCAGGGTGCCCCCGTCGGGCTTCTCCGCCGCCGTGATCATCCGGAACAGCGTGGTCTTGCCGGCGCCGTTGGGGCCGATCACGCCGACGATGCCGCCGCGCGGCAGCGTGAAGTCGAGGTTGTCGATCAGCACGTTGTCCCCGTACGCCTTCTTCACGCCGCGCGCTTCGACGACGATGTCCCCGAGCCGTGGACCAGGGGCGATGTAGATCTCGGCGGTGTCAATCTTCCTGGTGCTCTCCTCGCGGAGCAGATCTTCGTAGGCGTTGAGACGCGCCTTGCCTTTGGACTGGCGCGCGCGCGGCGACATGCGGATCCACTCCAGCTCGCGCTCGAGCGTCTGCTGCTTGCGCGTTTCGGCCTTCTCCTCCTGCTGCAGACGGTTCGATTTCTGCTCGAGCCATGATGAGTAGTTGCCCTCCCACGGAATGCCGCGCCCGCGATCGAGCTCCAGGATCCAGCCGGCGACGTTGTCGAGGAAATAGCGATCGTGCGTCACCGCGACGACCGTGCCCTTGTAGTCTTTCAGAAAGCGCTCGAGCCAGGCGACCGACTCGGCGTCGAGGTGGTTGGTCGGCTCGTCGAGGAGCAGCAGATCGGGCGACTGCAGGAGCAACCGGCACAGCGCGACGCGGCGGCGCTCGCCGCCCGACAGTCTGGTGACATCGGCGTCAGCGGGCGGCAGCCGCAACGCGTCCATCGCGATCTCGAGCTGCGAATCGAGATCCCAGGCGTTGCAGGCGTCGATCTTGTCCTGAATCTTCGACTGCTCGTCCATCACCTTCTCCATCTCGTCCGGAGACAGGTCCTCGCCGAGCTTGGCATTGACCTCGTCGTAGCGCGCGAGCAGCGCCTTGGTCGAGGCCACGCCCTCCTCGACGTTGCCGAGCACGGTCTTGGCCGGATCCAGCTGCGGCTCCTGCTTCAGGAAACCGATCGAGATGCCGGCGGCGCTGAACGCTTCGCCGATGAAGCTCTGGTCCTCGCCGGACATGATCTTGAGCAACGAGCTCTTGCCGGCGCCGTTCAGA
>DATASG010000270.1:0-7031 GCA_036269295.1 Vicinamibacterales bacterium
ATGCGAGATTTCGATCGATGTATCTGAAGACCGACGCCAAGTCTCGCGTCTCGGTAGACATCAGCCGTGTGCACGAGATCGAACGGCTTTAGTTGTCTGTGCTCTAGCTGACGCCGGCCGGCTGCTGACGCACCTCACTCGATCGGAAGAACAGCGCGAACAGCAGCAGAACGAGCGCCGACGCGCCGGCTGGAATCATCCAGATGCGGTGCCAGTCGTGCTCGGCCCCGGTGGCAAAGGCATCCACCACGCGCCCGGACGCCCACGATCCGATGAACATCCCCACCCCGAGCGTGACGAAGGCAATGAACCCTTGCGCCGCCGCGCGCAGGTCGCCCGGCGCCTTGGTGTCGACGTAGATCTGCCCCGTCACGAAGAAGAAGTCATAGCAAATCCCGTGGAGCAGGATGCCCGCGTACAGCATCCACACCAGATCGGCGTGTGTGCCGAACGCGAAGAACGCGTATCGCGCCGTCCACGCCATCATGCCGACGAGCAGCATCCACTTCACGCCGAGTCGGCGGAAGAACCAGGGCATCACCAGCATGAAGAAGATCTCGGACATCTGACCGAGCGTCATCTTCGACGCCGCGTTGGTCACGCGGATCTCGTTGAGAAACATGTTCGCGAAGGCATAGTAGAACTGCAGCGGCACGCAGATCAGGAACGATCCGAGCACGAAGATCGCGAACGAGCGCTCGCGCATCAGCTTGAGCGCGTCCAGCCCGACGATGTCGCCCCAGGTCGCGCGCCTGCCGGTCGCCTTCTCGAGCGGCGGTGTGTGCGGCAGCGCCAGGCAGAACAGCCCCAGCAGGATCGAGGCTCCGCCCGCAATCTGCAGCGGCGTCCCCGTCGCCTCGAGGCCGAGCGTGCCGATCGCCAGCCCCGCGGCGATCCAGCCGATGGTGCCGAGCACCCGGATCGGCGGAAACTCGCGGCCGGGATCGGCCATCTGCCTGAACGACAGCGAGTTGCTCAGCGCCAGGGTCGGCATGAAGCAGAGCGTGTAGACCAGGATCACGCCGTAGAAGGCGCCGAAGCTGGTCTGCGTCGATGCCAGGAAGAGCACGATGCCGCCCAGGACGTGCAGCACCGCCAGGATCTTTTCGGTTGCCAGGAACCGATCGGCGACCATGCCGACGAAGAACGGCGAGATCATCGCCGCCAGCGCCGTCGTTCCAGCGGCCAGGCCGATCTGCTCGCCGGAGAAGTGCAGCGTCTGGCCGAGCCACGTCCCCATCGTCACGTACCACGCACCCCACACGAAGTACTGCAGGAACATCATCGCCGACAGCTTCGCGCGCACGCCTGAGGTCATTTCTGAGTTCTGAGTTCCTATGTCCACCACGCCTGCACCGGTGGCTCGGTCAGGATCACGCGCGACAGCAGATCCACCGCCGCCCGCAGCCCTTCGTCCACCGACGCCAACGCGTCTTCGTGCTCGATGCTCATCACGTAGTCGTAGCCGGCGAGCCGCAGCGCGCTGACGATGCGCTTCCATTCGAGCTCGCCGTGGCCCCAACCGACGCTTCGGAACAACCATGACCGCTCCGCCATCCGGCGGTAGGTCTTGGTGTCGATGACGCCGTTGACCGCGACGTTGCGCGCATCGAGCGCCACGTCCTTGGCGTGGACGTGGAAGATCGAATCGCCGAGGACGCGAATCGCGGCCGGCACGTCGACCCCCTGCCAGAAGAAGTGGCTCGGGTCGAAGTTGACGCCGAGGTTCGGCCCCGCCGCCTCGCGCAGCCGGAGCGCGCTGTCGACGTTGTAGACGATGAAGCCCGGGTGCGCTTCCAGCGCCACTCTGACGCCGTGCTCGGCCGCGAAATGGGCGCTGCGGCTCCAGTAAGGAATCGCCTTCTTGTCCCACTGCCATTCGAGGATATCGAGGAACTCCGGCGGCCACGGCGTGGTCACCCAGTTGGGATGGGTCGCGCCCTCTGAGTCGCCGGGACAGCCGGAAAACGTCACCACCACAGGTACGTCGAGCTGCTCGGCCAACCGCACGGTCTTGCGAAACAGATCGTCGGCCGCCGTGGCGGTCGCCTCGTCAGGATGCAGCGGGTTTGCGTGACACGAGAGCGCGCTGATCGTCAGGCCGGCATCTGCGATCTTCTGGCGATAGGCGGCCGCGCACGGCTTCTTGTCGAGGATCGCGTCGATGTCGAGATGATCGTGGCCGGGCCACCCGCCCGTGCCGATCTCGATTGCCTGCACGCGCGGCAGCGCGCCCACCTTCGCGAGCACCTCGTCCAGCGTCAGCGTGCCGAACACGGGCGTGAACACACCAAGTTTCATCGGTTCCTCGAGGACGTCGGGTCGAAAAGGGCCCGGACTGCATCGGTTCCGGATCCGTCCGGACCCGCCTCCTGACGAACCACGGTCCAGATACCGCCCTGCCGGTGACTCTCAAGAATGGCGTCGACGACGCAAGCCGAATGATACCCGTCTTCGAAGGTCGCAAACGCCGGTGGGTGCGCCGCGCCGGGCCGCGCGCCGGCAGCAATGACGCCGTAGACGTCGCGCAGGACGTTGCAGAACGCATCGGCCCAGCCTTCCTGGTGTCCTCCTGGCAGATGCGCGTAGGCGCGCGCTCCCGGCGCGAGCAGCGCCGGGTCCTTGGCCAGCACGGCGTTGGCGGTGTCGCGGCGGCCGATCCACAGCTCGTTTTGGCGCTCCTGCTCCCAGCGGACCGACGCCTGTCGGCCGTTCACCTCGAACCACAGCCCGTTCTTGTGCCCGGCGCAGACCTGTCCGACCGAGAGGCTGCCTTTGGCGCCATCATCGAAGCGCAACAGGACGACTGCGAGATCTTCGCTGTGGATGCGGACGAGTTCCCCTCCGCGGTCACCGCTCCGCGCGAACGCCTCAGGCGAGGCCGACGGCTTCAGCCGCGTGTCGATCACCGTCGTCAGATCCGCGAGCACCTCGACAATCCGCTGCCCGGTGACGTGCTGCACGAGATCGCACCAGTGCGATCCGATGTCGCCGACCGCGGAGCTCGCCCCCCCCTTCTGCGGCTCGAGCCGCCAGGAAAAGTCGGAGGCCTCGAGCAGCCAGTCCTGGAGGTAGGCGCCGTGAATGAAGTGCACCGGTCCGAGCTCACCGGCGGCGATCATCTCGCGTGCCTGCTGCACCAGCGGGTTGCCGCGGTAGTTGAACGTCACCGCGTGGACGACGCCGGCCTTGTTGGCAGCGTCGAGCAGCAGGCGGGCGTCCGCGGACGTCATCGCCAGCGGCTTGTCTGAAATCACGTGCTTGCCGTTGGCCAGCGCCGCCAGGATCACCGGCACGTGGAGGTAGTTCGGCGTCGTATTGTGGACGACATCGATGTCGGGATCGGCGGCAAGCTCGTCGAACGTGCCGTAGGCCTTCGGCACCCCCAGCGCGTCCGCCTTCCGCCGCGCGGACGCCGCGCTACTCGCGGCAACGGCGACGACGTCGACGAAGCCGAGCCGGCGGACGGCGTCGATGTGATGCGCGCCGACGAAACCGGGGCCGACGAGCCCCATGCCGAGACGCTTCACGCGAGCGCCTGCTTCGCGTACTCGAAGCACTTCTTCACTTCTTCGGGCGACGTGCCGGTGCCGCGGTACTCGTACTCGATGTCCACCGGAATCGCCCAGCGCTCCTTCTTCAGCAGCTGCAGCACTTCCTTGATTGGTGTGTCGCCTTGCCCCCACGGCGTGTTGTCGCCCTGGTGCTTCTTGCGATCTTTCAGGTGCAGGTTGGTGATGTCGGCATGGTGCTCGCGAATGTAGGCGACCGGATCGTAGTCCGCCGACACGAAATGACCAATGTCGAGGTTGACCTTGAGGTAGGTCGACATCTTCATCGCCGCCGCGAAACTCTCCGGCGTGGCGAACTCGTTCGGGTCGGTGACGTTGGAGTGGCCGTGGAGACCGACCAGCAGCTTGTGCCTGTCGGCCATCGGCGCCAGCCGCCTCGCCACCTCCATCTGCGTCGAGGTCGTCATCACCGGAGCCCCGAGCGCCTTCGTCATCTCGAACCCGCGATCGAGCTCGGCATCGGTGAAGCTGGAGTTCATGTTGTAGCAGTAGGCGGTGATCGTGATCCCGGCCGCCTCGAACTTCTTCCGCGCGCTCCTGAAATGATCGAGCGAGGTCTCGAGCCGCCACCGGCGCAGATCCTCCCGCGCCTTGATCGCTTCCGGCGTCGGCGGCGCGCCCCTGGCGCCCCGAGCGCCCTGGGCGAACTGCGGCTCGAGCTGCGGCGAAAACAGCTCACACTCCCCGAGGCCGCTCACCTTCATCGCGTTGATGACCACGTCCACCGAATCGGCCGCGCCGGCCGGCCGGGGCAGATCGCGGAAGCTGTAGGTCTGCACCCCGACGTGCACGCCGTTGACCGTCGAGTTGATCGCCGCCTCGGCCAGTCGGGGCATCGCCAGGCCGGCAAGGGCAAGCGTTCCGAATTCACGTCGTGTCAGCATCGCCTGTCTCCGGCACGGCCTGGAGGCCGTGCAACGAAACGTTTTAGTGGTAGAGCGTGAACGAGTACAACGTGTCGCCAGCCGCGACCAGCACGTGCTGGCGTCCGTCGACCAGGTACGTTTCCGGCGCGTTGGTGACCTGACCGATCTGCGAATGCCACAGTGGCTGGCCGTTGGCCGGATCGAAGGCGATGAAGTTGCCGGACACGTCGCCGCCGAAGAGCAGCTTGCCGGCGGTCGTCAACAATCCGGGCGCGCCCCGTGGATTGCCCGCCGAACGGAACTTGTGCTTCCAGACCGTCTTGCCGGTCTTGTAGTCGATCGCGCTGATGAAGCTGCCCATCGTGCCGACGCTGACCTCGTCCTTGCCCCCGAGCCCCATCGCGCCGCGCGGATCGGTCTCGGTCAGGTAGTACATGGCGTAGCTTTCCGAGGTCGGCACGTAGAACAGGCCGGTGTCCGGGCTGTAGGCCGGCGGCGGCCAGTTGGTCGACCCGCCGTTGGCCGCTGATACCAGCGCGCCAGCGATGTGGTTGTCCTTCGACGGATCGCGCACCGGCTGCCCCCGCGAGTTCAGCGCCGGCTTCGCCCAGTTCACCGTGTCGGAGAACGTGCTCGTCACCAGGTGCTCGCCGGTCCGGCGGTCGAGCGTGAAGTAGTAGCCGTTGCGGCTCGCAGTCAGCACCATCTTGCGCGGCCCGCTGCCGCGGAAGTCGCCGTCGACCAGCACCGGCGTCTGCGCCGAATCCCAATCGTGGGTGTCGTGCGGTGAGGTCTGGTAGTACCACTCCATCTTGCCGCTGTCGACGTTGACCGCGACGATCGCGCAGGTGAAGAGATTGTCCAGGCCCTCGCCGCGTGGCGACGACGTATACGCCGGCGTCGGGTTGCCGGTGCCGAAGATATAGAGGTGCGATTCCGGATCGTAGACGCCCGGCAGCCACGGATGCCCGCCGCCGTGCCGCGCCGCGTCGAGGCTCTTCCAGGTGTCGAGCCCGGGATCACCCTGGTTCATCGGCACGGTGTAGAACCGCCATTGTTGCGCCCCGGTCTCGGGATCGAACGACATCAGGTAGCCCGGTGAGTCGAGATCGTTTCCGGTGCCGACGATGATGTGGTTGCCGACCGTCATCGGCGCCGAGGTCATGAAGTACTGCTGGCTGAACGGCGCCGCTTCCTTGTGCCAGCGCTCCTTGCCTGTTCGGGCGTCGAGCGACACGAAGTAGTCGTCCGGCGTGACGAAGAAGAGGTAGTTGCCCCACATCGCGACGCCGCGGTTGCCGATGTGCGTGCCGCCCTTCGTCTTCCAGAAGTAGTGCCAGATCTCCTTGCCGTCGTGCGCGTCGAGCGCCCAGACGTTGTCGGGGGAGGTGACGTAGAGGATGCCGTTCACCGACAGCACCGCGCCCTTGATCTGGGTGGCGCCGCCGACGGTGACGCTGCCGTCGCCCTCACCACCGGTGAAGGTCTGCGGACCGTTCGGATCGCGGTTGCCGCCGCCGGGACCGCCGGTGACCTTCGCGGCAAAGGCGAGCGACAGGTGCTTCACGTTCGCCTGGTTGACCTGCGTCAGCGTGCTATAGCGGCGGCCGGTGTAGTCACCCGAGTAGCTCGTCCACGAATCGGCGAGCGGCTTCAACAGCTGCGCCGGATCGAGTCCTCCCCGGTCCTGCGCCAGGATCGCGCCGGGAATGAGCAGCAGCGCCAGGAACGCGGCGCGCCACGACGAAGCTCTGGAGGAGCGTATTCGGGTCATTTCAGGGTCACCAGATACGCGGTCACGTTGTGGATGTCGGTGTCCGAGTAAGTGCGCAGCAGGTCTTTGTGCGGCTGCAGCGGATCGTGAATCTCGACCTTAGGCGTGTCGCCGTTGGTGTCGAACGATCGGTGGCTGCCGTCCGGCAGCGTCAGCGCCACCACGAAGTCGTCGATGCGGTCGAGTCTGCCGTCGATCTTCTCGCCAGACGGCAGCGTCACCGTGACGGTCGTCGGCTTCACCTGCACCGGCGGGGGACCGCCGCGCCCGGCGCCGCTGCCTGGCAGCAGCCAGGTCTGCTGCAGCAGCCGCGGATCCGTGATCGTGGTGCCGATGCCGCGCAAGTCGCCCGACGCCGAATGACACGACCCGCACTTGCGGCCGAAGAAGGTCTCGCCCGCCCTGGCGTCGCCGACCACGATGTTGGGCGGTTTGAGCCGCGACTCGTCATAGCCGGCGGCACGGAAGGTATGGACGAACGCCGCGACGTCGGCAATCTGATCGTCGGTGAGCGTGAATTTCGGCATGCCGGCGCGGCCGCCGCGCACCACGGGCGCGATGAGCTCGCCGTGCTGATCGTCGAGCACCGTGCCCGATCGGAGCAGGCTTGGACCGCTGTCGCCGCCGCGCGTGTCGGCGCCGTGGCAGAACTGACAGTTGACGCCATAGAGCGCCTTGCCGCGCTCGATCGCCGCGGGATCGCCGGGCGGGCGAATCGGGTAGTCGCGCCGCTGCGCGCTCGCACCGAACGTCGTCACGACGATGGCGAGGACCGCAAAGGCCGCCAGCCGTGCGCGACGTTCCGTCTCGTGTGTCATA
>DATASG010000271.1:0-12181 GCA_036269295.1 Vicinamibacterales bacterium
TAGATGCCCGGCTCGTCGCTGAACACCATCCCGGGCTGCAAAGTCAGCGCCTTCTCCCAGCCGAACATGTTGTTCTTCACGAGGTAAGGCCACTCGTGGCCGTCCATGCCCATGCCGTGTCCGAGGCGGTGGGTGAAGTACTTGAACCCGGGCCCGTAGCCGTTATCGACCACGATCTTGCGGCCGGCGGCGTCGATCGCCTCGAGTGGCACGCCTGGGCGCGCCGCCTTGAGCGCCGCTGCCTGCGCCTGGTGGACGATGTCGAACACCTTCTTCATCTTGTCGGTCGCCTTTCCGAGCACGAAGGTGCGGGTGATATCCGACTGGTAGCCCTCCACCGTGCAGCCGTCGTCGATCATGATGATCGTGCCTTCGCGAATTGTCTGCGGCGTGATCGATCCGTGGGGGAGGGCCGTGTACTCGCCGACCTGAATGCTGGCGAAGCCGGGGAAGCCGAGGCGGCTGTAGCCGGCACCGATCAGGCTGCTGACGTCGTTCTGCGTCATCCCGGCCTTCAGCGCCTTGAAGACCGCTTCGTAGCACTTCAGCGTCGCCTGCGAGGCGACCCGCATGAGATCGAGCTCGTGCGCACTCTTGATCATGCGGCAACCGGCGACGACGCCGGTTCCGCTGACGATCTTCATCGCCGGCGCGGCACCGGCGATGCTGTCGGCGAAGACGAACTTGGAAGTCTCCTCGATGCCGACCCGGCCTGACGCGATCCCGCGCTCCTTGAGGCCGGTCGCGATCCGTTCGAACGGGCTCTCGTCCTCCTGCCAGATCGCCACGTCGGTGTGCTCGACCGGGCCGCCCGCGAGCTGCTCGCGGGTCCGATCCTCCTCGAACGCCGGGGTAACGATGTAGGGGTTGCCGACCTTGGGGATGACGACCGCGGTCAGGCGCTCGCTGTTGCCCCAGCGGATGCCGGTGAAGTAGTTGAGCGACGTGCCGCCGGCCAGGATGATGGCGTCGATCTTCTGCTCGGTCATCAACCGCCGCGCCTTCTCGAGCCGCGCGCGCCGTTCGTCGGCGGTGATCGGCTTGGCCAGGCTGCGCATCGAGGTCAACGCGGCGATGCTGGGCGGAATCGGGCCCGCCGGCGCGTCGCCGCCGCGTCCGCGCTGCGCGGACAACGGCGCCACCGACAGGCCGGCGGCGGCGCTCGTCAGCCACATGAAATTGCGTCTGCTCAACATGATGTCATCCTCACAATGTAGTCGGCGGCGACGGCGGCGCCGTCGACCGCGGGCACGTCGGGCGCCTCCGGTTGCGCCAGAAGCCGTTCGATTGCCTCGGCCCACCGCCCGGCGAGCAAATCTTCCTGCGAAAGGTATCGGCACCGCAAGATTCGCGGCATCTGCTCCACGAAGAGATCGTACTCGACGAAGCGGCCGCGCGAGGTGTAAAGCAACGCCGTCGCGTTCGCGACGCACTCCGACACGATCCCGTAGCCCGGCTTGCTGACGACGACGTCCGCCGCGGCAACCAGATCCTGATAGAGCAGGCCGTCAGGCGGCTCGCGCACCGGCTCGATGATCGTGAACCGTTCCGACCGTCGCAGCGCCTCGAGGGGCAGGTTGACGCCGTAGCCGCCGAATGATGGCAGCAGGACCGGGCGGTCTCCCGCGATACCAAGCCGGCGGCGCGTCTCGTCGCGATCGCGCGTCGATCGGCGCGCGATGAAGGGAATGTCAACGACGCGTCCGGCCATCGGCTCGAAGCCGCCGTGGAGCGGCAGGCGGAGCGCGCACGTCGCGGCGGCGTAGGCGCGGCGGATCGCCGGCATCACCTCCGGCGCGACCCGCTCGAACGCTGGATAGATGCTGTAGATCCAGTCCCAGGTGAAGTTGCCGATCGCTGCCGAGGGAACGCCGGCTCGGCCGGCGGCCGCAAAGGCGAGCGGCGGGATGTCGCCGGCCACCAGATCGGCGCCGACGCCCCGAATCAGCTCGGCTTCGATCGCCGCCCGCCGGTCGAAATCCGCGAAGAACCGTCCGGCGTTGCGGGCGGTCTGTTCCTCGTCGAGATGCAAGCTGTCGATCTGGACGACGCCGGTGTCCGTGTCCAACGCCTGCACCTGCACGCGCTCGCCGGCGACTGGCGCGAACAGCCAGCGCGGAACCGAAGTGCGGACGACGACGCGCGCGTCAGGCCGCCGGGCGCAGATCTCCCGAATCAGCTCGATGGCTCTGGACGCGTGCCCGAAGCCGTGGCCTGAGATGTAGTAAAGAATCAGCATTGCAAATTGCTGAATGCAAATTGCAAACTTATTGCGGATTCACTGCGTCACCACTACGACGGCGGTGGTGGTGGCGGCAGCGCGACCTTCAGCGCCTCTTCGAGCGTCGCCACCGGCACGAAGTGCATGGTGCTGCGCACTTCGGCGGGCAACTCGCTCAGGTCAGACGCATTGAGGGCGGGAAGGATGAACGTCTTGATGCCGTGACGCCTGGCGGCGAGCGCCTTCTCTCGAATGCCGCCGACCGGGAGCACCAGGCCGCTCAAGGTAATCTCGCCGGTCATCGCGACGTCTTCCTTGATCGTCTGGTGCTTCAACGCCGACACGATCGCGGTTGCCATCGTCACGCCGGCGGAGGGACCGTCCTTCGGGATGGCGCCGGCCGGGACGTGGATGTGCAGATCGTGGGTGTTGAGGAAATCGGCCGGCACACCGAGGTCGGTGGTGATCGATCGGATGTGGCTGACCGCGGCGCGCGCCGACTCCTGCATCACGTTGCCGAGCTGCCCGGTGAGCGTGATGTTGCCGTGGCCGGCGGGGAGCAGGCTCGCCTCGATGAAGAGCACGTCGCCGCCGCTCTCGGTCCAGGCGACGCCGGTCGCCACGCCTGGGCGCGAAACGCGGAAGGCGACCTCGTCGTGAATCTTCGGCGGGCCGAGATAGTCGGGAATGCTCAACGCGGTCACGATCGAAGCGTTGGCCGCGGAGTCGGCGGCGTCACTGCCGGCCACCCGCGCGGCGATCTTCCGAGCGACGGCGCCGACCTGCCGTTCGAGATTGCGCACGCCGGCCTCGCGGGTGTACTGCGCGATCATCCGCCGCACGGCATCGTCTTCGATCGCGAGCTGCGCCGCGGTCAGCCCGTGCTCCTCGAGCTGGCGGGGAATCAGGTACTGGCGGGCGATGTGGACCTTCTCTTCCTCGGTGTAGCCCGCCAGCGAGATGATTTCCATGCGGTCGAGCAGCGCGGGGTGGATGGTGCCGAGCTGGTTCGCGGTGGCGATGAAGAGCACGCGGGAAAGGTCGATGTTGATCTCGAGGTAGTGGTCGCGGAACGAGTGGTTCTGCGACGGGTCGAGCACCTCGAGCAGAGCGGCGGCCGGGTCGCCCTGAAAACCGCCGCTGGTGATCTTGTCGATCTCGTCGAGCATGAATACGGGGTTCATCGCCCCGGCCTGCTTCAGCGCCTGGACGATGCGTCCGGGAATGGCGCCGATGTAGGTACGGCGGTGGCCGCGGATCTCGGCTTCGTCACGGATACCGCCGAGCGAGATGCGGACGAACTTGCGGTTCATGGCGCGCGCGATCGACTGCCCGAGTGACGTCTTGCCGACGCCCGGCGGCCCGACGAAGCACAGGATCGGTCCCTTGATCCGGGCCGAGCCGCTTTGCCGCGACTTGAGCTTCTGCACCGCGAGGTACTCGACGATGCGCTCCTTGACCTTGTCGAGGTCGTAGTGGTCCTCGTCGAGCACCTGCCGCGCCGCGATCGGATCCAGGCGATCCTCGGTGTTCGTCGACCACGGCACGTCCAGCACCCAGTCGAAATAGGTGCGGATCATCTGATACTCGGGCGACGCCGCCGGCATTCTTTCGAGCCGTTCGATCTCCTTGGTGGCGACAGCGGCCACCGCTTCGGGCAGCTTTGCCGCCGCCAGCCGCGTCCGCAACTCGCCGAGCTCCGTTTTTTCGCCTTCGCCAAGCTCGTCCTGGATCGCCTTCAGCTGCTGGCGCAGGTAGTACTGGCGCTGCGCGTCGGTCATCTCCTGCTGCGCCGCCGACTCGATCTTGCTTTTCATTTCGAGCAGGGCGATTTCGCGGCCGAGGGCGGTGGACACCGCTTCGAGCTTGGCAGTCAGGACGCGCTGTTCCAGGATCTGCTGCTTCTCCTCCGGCTTCATGTCGAGCAGGCTCGACAGCAGGTAGGCGAGCCGTAGCGGATCGTCGATCCCGGCGACCATGCCGCGCAGGTCCTGCGACAGCCCGGTCGCCAGCGACAGCGCCCGATCGATCAGCTCGTGCAGCCGCCGCACATACGCCTCGATTTCGAGCGAGGTGTCGGCGGTTTCCGGGGCGGGCGAGACCGTCGCCCGCAGCGAGGTGCCGGCGCGCGTGAAGATGTCCGCGGTGGCGCGCATCAGGCCCTCCACGATCACGTGGATGCCGCCGTTCTGAACCTTGGCCATCTGGCGGATGGCGGCGACGGTGCCGATCGAGTGCAGATCGATTCCGTCCGGCTCGTCCTTGTCGTTGGTCTGCAGCGTGAGAAAGACCAGTCGATCGCCGGCGAGCGCGGCGTTCACCGTGTCGATCGACATCGTCCGGTTGATGGCCAGCGGCTGGATGGTCAGAGGAAAAACGACCGTCTGTCTCAGTGCCAGGACCGGGAGCTGACTGGGATACGTGCGTTCGGGTTCGGTCGCCATCGCCGGCTCTGAGCATACCCGACCTGCTATGATCGGGCCATGTCACTCGACGAACGGGACTTCTTCAACAGCAAGAGCGAGACACGGACCGACAAGCTGAACTGTCCCCGCTGCAAGCGCGTCAACGAGTACCAGATGCGGTGGGTCGTGAACACGAAAAAAGACCGGCTGCCGGGCGGTGCCGACGAACGCGATCGCGCGCTCTATGCGAAGCTGCGCGACTACATGGTGCGCATGGACGACTCGGTGACCTGCAAGACGTGCGGCAAGAAATTCGACATCCCGTCGCAGCATTCGATGGTGTTCATCGAGAAGGGCAGCCCGGCGGGCAAGACCTATACCGGCGGCGACGACGAGGATTCGCGCTTCAATAGATGAACGGAATCATCCGCCATCTCACGGCGCGCATGTAGCGGGCGTAGCCGTCGCCGAAGGTTCGTCGCAGTGACCGCTCTTCCCAGGGGATGGCGACGATCAGATAGAGCGTCGTCATCGCGGCGAACGCCAGACGGTCGCCGGTCATGTGAGGGGCGCCGAAGACCATCAGCAGCCAGCCGAGATAGAGCGGGTGACGCACGACGCGGTACGGCCCGTCGATCTGCAGTCCGTCTGTGCGAGACGCGGAGCGAATGCCCGCCAGCTCGAGCGGATCGATCCGCGCCACGGCGCGGGCGGTGAGCCCGAGCCCGGCCAGCTGCACGATCGCCAGGACCACTCCCGGCGCGCCGGAGACGCTGTACCACTCTCCTCCGATGGGCCGCCAGAACCCGAAGACAGCGAGCAACAACAGGCTCGCCACCCAGACATACAACGAACGGACGAGGTCAGGCGGCACCAGCCTGGCGATCGCCTTTTTGATCGGCTGGCGTGCGAAAAGGCTGTGGTGGAGCGCGAAGGCCGTGACCAAGGCGGCGTCGACGCCGGCCGCGGACCAGCCGCCGGCCGGCATCGTCCGGCCCATCACCACGCCATACCACCAGGCAGCGACCGCGAGCGCGGTCACGAACAGCGCGCCGCCGCCCCAGACGAGCACGCGCACTCCCATCTCGCGGACTACTATAGCGCCATGCCTTCGGCCGGCTCGCCCCGGATCGTCATCTCGGGTATCGGCGTCGTGTCGCCGTTCGGCGCCGGCCGCGAGCGGTTCTGGGATCACGTCAGCCGCGGCTGCAGCGGCACGCGACGCATCACCGAGTTCGACGCCTCGGAGTTCGACTGTCAAGTCGCGGCTCCAGTCAGCGGCGTCACGATCGACGATGTGCCGGCGTTGGGAGGCGACGATATCTGGGACGAGGCCTACCGGGCCGATCCCAAGCGTTACTCGCGCACCGCGCTCATTGCCGTGATCGCCGCGCGCGAGGCCTGGGGCGACGCCGGACTGGCCATCGCGGAGCCGAACGCCGGCGTGGTGATCGGCAGCGGCGGCGGCGGGATCGATGTCGGCGAGCGGAACTATCACGACTTCTTCCTCGAGCGGGGCAGGAAAGTGACGCCGTACGCGATCCCGGTGTCGATTGTCGGCATGCTCTCGAGTGAGATCTCGATCTCCCTCCGGCTGCGCGGCGTGAGCCACGTGCTGTCGTGCGGCTGCACCAGCTCGAGCGACGCGATGGGCTATGCCGCCGCCCTGCTGCGGGCCGGCGACGCGGACGTCGTGCTCTCGGGTGGTGCCGATGCGTGCGTGACGCCAGGAATGATCTTCGGCTTCTCGCGGATGAAGGCGCTGTCGATGGCCTACAACGATCGGCCATCCGAGGCGTCGCGCCCGTTCGACGCCGGGCGCGACGGCTTCGTGCTCGGTGAAGGCGCATGGATGGTCGTGCTCGAGCGCGAGGAGCGCGCGCGGGCACGGGGGGCGACGATCTACGCGTCGATCGATGGCTACGGTTCCACTTGCGACGCGTATCACCGGGTCCAGATGGCGCCCAACGGCGAAGAGATCGTCCGCGCGATGGCCCTGGCGATCGAGCGGGCGGACCGCCGGCCCGACGAGATCGGCTATGTCAATTTTCACGGCACCTCGACGATGCTCAACGACGCCGTCGAGTCGCGCTGTGTCCGGCAGCTGTTCGGCGCCCATGCCGATCGGATCGCAGGGTCCTCGGTCAAGTCGATGATTGGCCACCCGCAGGGCGCCAGCGGCGCCGCCGGCGTGGTGACCGCCGCGCTGGCGCTGTCGCGCGGGTTCCTGCCGCCGACGATCAACGTGCAGGAGAAAGATCCCGCGTGCGATCTGGACGTGATCCCGAACCGCGGGCGGGCGGGCGAGGTCGAGGCCGCGCTGTGCAACTGCCTCGGCTTCGGATCGAAGAACAGCGCGCTCGTCATTGGGCGGGCTTGACTGGAATCGGGTGATTCCTCGATTACCCAATGCTTGACGTACTCATCGTCGGCGCGGGGCCGGCCGGATCGGTGGCCGGAACGATCCTGGCGCGCGCCGGCGCCCGCGTCCGCATCGTCGATCGGGCGGCGTTTCCTCGCGACAAGCTCTGCGGCGACACGGTGAATCCCGGCACGCTCGCGCGTCTCGAGGCGCTCAACCTCGCCGCGGGTATCGCCGAGCGGGGCTTGCGCATCGACGGGATGCGAGTGACGTGCGAAGGCGGCGTGGCAGTCGAGGGGCGTTATCCCGGCGGCGCGTCGGGACGGGCGATCACGCGGCGCGATCTCGACTGGCTGCTGCTGCAGCAGGCGGTCGCCGCCGGCTGTCAGTTCGACCCCGGCGTTGCGGTGCGCGGCGCGATGGTCGGCGAACAGGGTGGTGTGCGTTCGGTGAGCGGGGTGGTCCTCTCGGCGAGCGGGGGGGGCGCGCCGCTGGCGGCGCGAGTCACGATCGCGGCCGACGGCCGGCATTCGACCATTGCCTTCGGCCTCCGCCTCGCTCGCCATCCGCCGAGTCCGAGGCGTTGGGCGATTGGCGCCTACTTCGAGAATTTCATGCCAAACGGGGTCACGTCTGACCTAAAGGTCAGACCTTCTGGTCAGACCTCTTGGTCTGACCGTCTGACCTCGACTTTGGGGGAGATGCACGTGCGGCGAGGGCACTACATCGGCATCGCGCCGGTGCCGGGCGGCCTGACCAACGTGTGCCTGGTGAAGCCGTCTTTCGCCGGCGACGCGGCGCTCGGTGATCCCACCTCGCTGATGACGCGCGCGCTCGCCCGCGACCCGCTGCTGCGCGATCGCGCCGCCGGCGCACGGCTCATCGGTTCGCCCGCCGTGCTCGGACCGCTGGCAGTCGAAGTGCGCGACGCCGCGATTGACGGCCTGCTGCTCGCTGGCGACGCCGGCGGCTTCATCGATCCCATGACAGGCGACGGCCTGCGTTTCGCGGTACAAGGTGGGGAACTGGCGGCCGCCGCGGCCCTGCAGGCGCTCTGGCGGGGGTGGGCTGGCGTTCATGCGCACCTCGCCGCGACGCGGCGACGCGCATTTGGCAGCAAGTGGATGTTCAACCGCGGAATCCGGGCGGTCGTCGCGTCTCCGTTGGGCGTCCAGGCGGCCGCGGTTGGCGCGCTCATCGCCCCGCCCCTGATGAGAGCCGTGATCTCGCACGCGGGTGACTGCTGATAACCCGTGGGCCAGCCTACGGCTGTGCTTGTTACACAGCGCGCGTAGTAATTGCAGCGCCAGGGCCTCCCGCTCTCTACTCACCGGCCGTACAGATGGTGCCCCCTTCTGGCAAGCTTCGTGTAATTCCTCGAGCGTTTTCCGCGTTTGCCCAGCAAAACCGAAGGTCTGTCAGGCGTCTCCGGTCGAAAACTGTGGGATTGCTGACGATCTTGTAATCGATACGTGTTGGCCGCAGGCATATCGGCCGATACGAGGTCACAAAAGCCCATGACACGATCCCTCATTCTCGTGACCTCCTTGCTGGCCGTACTTGCTGCGAGCGCCGCGTGCAGCGTCGAACGGACATCGACCGTCCTCGGCCCGACCAGCGGCACCAGCACTGCCGCCAGCAAAACGTCCACGCCGTCGATGCTCGGCACGTGGACGGTGCAAGGGGGGACCTCGACGACGGCAGCGGTGACCCCTTCATCGGCCCCTTCGTCGCTCCCGAGCTCGCTGCCCGATTTTTCGAGCTGCGGCAACTTCCGCTGGCAGGTGACGACCCAGACCGCCACACAGGTGGCCGGCTCGTTTACCGCCGACTGCACAGGCGGAGTCGCGGTCAATGGCAACATCACAGGACAGCTGGGCGGGACGACGATTCCGATCGTCCTCACCGGCGCGCTCACATCCGCGGGCGGCAGCTGCGCCTTCTCGCTCAACGGGACCGGCACGCCGATCGATTCCAAGACGTTCCAGATCGCCTACAGCGGCACGACCTGCCTGGGCCCGATGCAGGGCTCCAACACGCTGAGCCTCGCGCCCCATTCGGCGCCGACGGCATTTGCGATTGCCGGCACGATCACCGACGGCACCTCGGGCGGGATTCTGCCGGGGATCGAGGTGAGCACCAGCGGTATGGCGGTCCGAAGCGATAGCACGGGCCACTATCAACTGACGGGCGTCCCGGCCGGCCCCGTCACGGTGCAATTTGCGGCGGCGAGCTATGTCACCCAAACCAAGACGCTGACGCTGAGCCAGGATTCGGTGCTCGACGTGATCCTGCAACGCGTGGCACCGGCGCCGGCCCCCGCGCCGGTTCCGAGCAACGGCGATCAGATCGACATGCACACGGTCATCGTTCGCGGCCCCGCCGGCGACGTCGCCAACTGGCCGGTGACGACGCAGATGCGCGTGCTCGACTTCAACTCCGGCGGCGTCTTCGTCGACTTCACGGCGAAGAACAGCTGGCCCGACGTGGTGCCTCCGGGTTGGGACGGCGGGATCGAGTTCACGCTCTGGATGGTCGAGAAGATCAACGGTCAGTGGATCACCGCGGGCGGCCTCGAGTTCTGGCGCGGCCTCGATCGAAGCGGTGGTCCGCCGTCGCGGTTCGCCGCGAACTGGTACTACAACCCGCAGGTCTGGGGCGAGCTGGCCAGCCACCAACCGGCGGTCGGCGAGCAGGTCGGCTTCTTCGTCACCGCCGGGGACCAGCGCGCGAAGGACGTGCGGATCGTGACGGAGCGATCGAACGTGGTGCTGGTGCCGTTCCCGAGCGACGGCGGAGCGTATTACCCGTTCTAAGGTTCTAGGGTTCTACGTTTTGAGATAGCCTGAGGCGGCGGCACATTGGTTCGTGCCGCCGCCTTTTGTTTTGGCTGAGCGCCTCATCATTTCCTTCGTCGTCTTCGGGTCCATGCTCGTTGAGGCATCCCGTGCCTCTGCCAACGAGCGCGCGCAGCGCGCCCGAGGCGGCCGCGAACCTTCCGGCGACGTCTACAACATGATGCGGATCGCCTATCCGGCGGCGTTCCTGGCGATGCTGCTCGAAGGGGCGCTGCGCGGCACGCCTCCACGGTCCGCCGTGCTGGCAGGTGCCGCCGTCTTCCTTACGGCGAAGGCGCTGAAGTGGTGGGCGATCGTTTCGCTGGGACCCTTCTGGACGTTCCGCGTGGTCGTGGTGCCGGGCGCGCGTCTCGTCGCGGCCGGGCCCTACCGCTGGCTGCGCCACCCCAACTACGCCGGCGTGATGGGAGAACTGACCGGCGTCGCGCTCATGACGGCCGCGCCGGTGTCCGGAGTGGCCGGAATCGTGACGTTCGGCTGGCTCGTGATCCGCCGCGTGTCGGTGGAAGAACGGGCGCTCCGCGAGGCCGGTCGCTGAGCCTATAATCGAGTTGCGATGACTTCCCGGGCCTCTCACTCCCTTCTGGTCGCCGCGCTCGCGTTCCTCGTCCTCCCTTCGCCCGGCACGGCCCAGGCGCCGCGCCGGCCCGCGCAGGCCGAAACGCCCTACCGAGCCGCCATCCGCGCCCTCAACGAGGGCCGCTACGATGAGGTCGACGCGCTCAAGGACTCGCCGGATCCGAACCTCGCTGCGGTCAAAGCGAAAGCCGCGATTGCGCGTGGACGCTACGCGCAGGCCGAGACGATTCTGCGCCCGGTCGCGTCCCGCATGCCGTTGAGCGAAGCGGCGCTCGAGCTCGGCCTTCTGGGGCAGATGCTCGGCCGTCCGGACGCGGCGGGGCTGCTCGAAAAAGTGGCGCCGCTCGCCGACGCCAGCGACGATCCGGTCGAGGTCGCCCGCGGCGCGCGCGCGCTGCGCGCCCTCGGCCGTTTTCACGAGGCCAACGCCGCCTACATCGAGGCGACGCGCTCGGCGCCGAACGACCCGGCGATTCAGGCGGCGTTCGGCGATCTGTTCCTCGAGAAATACGACAAGGCCGAAGCGCTGAAGTCGTACCAGATGGTGCTGCAGATCGATCCGAGATGGACACCGGCACTGGTCGGCGCGGCCCGCGCGCTCGCGGACGACAACCCGCCCCAGGCCGCGACGTTTGCCGCACGGGCGCTCGCGGTGAACCCGTCGTCGGTGGACGCCCAGATTTTCTTCGCCGGCGAGGCGGCCGACGCCAACAAGCACGACGAGGCGCGCAAGGCGCTCGATAAAGCGCTGGCGGTGAACCCGGCGAGCCTCGAGGCGATCTCGCTGCGCGCGGCGTTGTCGTACATCGACGACAAGCCCCAGGACTTCGAGGCGGAAGCCGCCAAGGCGCTCGCGATCGCGCCGCGCTACGGCGAGGTGTATCGGGTGGCGGGCGAGCTGGCGGCGCGCAACTACCGCTTCGACGAGGCGGTCGATCTGGTGCGGCGCAGCCTCGCGCTCGATCCCGGCAATTCGCGGGCGATGGCCGACCTGGGCTCGCACCTGCTGCGCACCGGCGACGAACGGGGCGCGCGCGTCGCGCTGGAAGCCGCGTTCAAGGCGGATCCCTACAGCAAGCTGACGATGAACCAGTTGACGGTCATGGACAAGGTCGACAAGTTCGTCACGCTGCAAGAGGGCGACCTGATCATGCGCCTCGACAAGAACGAAGCGCCGGTGCTGCGCGAGTACGCGATGGCGCTGGCGCGGCAGGCGCTCAGCACGCTCGCGGCACGCTACGAGTTCACGCCGCGCGGGCCGATTCTGGTCGAGATCTTTCCCAAGCAGGACGATTTTGCGGTCCGCACGCTCGGCCTGCCGGGGATGGTCGGCGCGCTCGGCGTCTGCTTCGGCCGCGTCGTCGCCATCGACTCGCCCAACGGCGGACCACGCGGCGAGTTCCAATGGGAAGCGACGCTGTGGCATGAGCTCGCCCACGTCATCACCCTGCAGATGTCGAACCAGCGCGTGCCGCGGTGGCTGACGGAAGGCATCTCCGTCTACGAGGAGAAGAAAGCGCGCGCCGAATGGGGCCGCGAGATGGACGTCACCTTCGCCGGGATGCTGAACCGCGGCGAGACGCTGAAGCTGCGCGATCTCAACTCGGCGTTCACGAACCCGAAGACGATCTCGCTCGCCTACTTCGAGGCCTCGCTGCTGGTCGAGCACATCGTCAACGCCTACGGCGACGCCGCGCTGCGCAAGCTGGTGCGCGCCTACGCGACCGGCATCGACACCGACGCGGCGCTGAAAGCG